>NZ_JBKFDK010000032.1:0-42077 GCF_046452435.1 Motilimonas thetidivivens | reverse complement strand
GGAATTTATTCCGCGAAATAGCGCGTAAGTCGCTAATTATTCGCGATATAAAAACCTCCTACGCGAGGGCATCTTGAAACTTAAAGCCTTGCTGCTCTAGGGTTTGCGCTACGGTTGGAAAATAAATGTGGCTGTAATACTGTCCCGTGCTGGCGGCATAACTTGGCATCTCTGTCAGGCCGTTCGCGTCCCACCACTGACGTAAATCAGCGTCATATTGCAGCGCGCCTTGCGCCACGGCTTGCGCGCCATAACGCTCGTTCATGGCAAACGATGTAAATATAATGGCGCGTAAGCTAGTCGATATGCAGATTATTTGTGTCGCCTCACCCGCATTTTTAGCCCAGCATGGCCAGCCGCAAGGTGTTGCCGATCTCGAGCAGCTGCCTTGTATTCGTTACCGTTCGGCCACCAGCCAAAAGCTATTTCCATGGCGCTATATCAATCTACAAGGCGATACTGAGTTTTTTGAACCCAGTAAAACCGCGGTGATAGTTGACAATGTTGAAGCCTTGTGTGAACTCGCCAGTTATGGGGTTGGCGTAACCTTAGTCGCGCGCTGGCAAGCTCAGTCTTATCTTGATCAAGGCCGCTTGGTCGCCTTATTGCCAGAATGCGAAGTGAAGTTACCCCCCGCGCAAATCTATTATGCCTCTCGCGCCAACCAACCCGCCAAGGTGCGAGTATTTATCGATTTTATTGTCGACCATTTCAGCCAAGTTGGGCTTGGCTAAGAAAGCTCATTTTCAACAACAAGGACATAATATGTCAGAAATAATTGACATATTATGTCCTGATCTTTAGTTTATAGTGAAACTCATCGTTAAGGAAAGTACTTATGAATATGGAATGGATAGCAATATTAGCCCCCGTTATAGCAGTGACAATTTATTATTTTGCATTTTATAACAAGCCAAATGACGATTATTGGCGCAAGTTACCTACCTTGGCTGAGTATTTAGCTGCACACCCAGAATGTCGAACCACGGATGATGAAAATGCCCGCTGCTATCACTGCCAATCAGATAAGGTTATTTTTCAGCCACTTAGCTGCCATTCAGATCCCCGATACAAGCATTTTTGTTTTAGCTGTAAACGTACCTTATTCCGCAGTAATTCGATTTTGTAATCGTTGATATGCATAGGCACAGAAACCGCACTTATCGCAGTAACAACCCCGGTAGGAGCGGTTTTTAAATCGCGAATCATTGGCTTAAACAGCGTATTTATGGCCTTGTCGCATATCTTATTCGCGGCTTAAAAGCCGCTCCTACGCGCTTGAGTAAAAGCGATTTTTAAATCGCGAATCATTGGCTTAAACAGCGTGTTTAGGCCTTGTCGCATATCGTTTTTTGCGGCATCACTGCCGCTCCTACTCAAGCACATCTTGCATATCAAACAGTTCGATATAGTTTTGCCCTGGTGTTAGGCTGATTTCAAAATTCAGCACTTGGCGACATAGCTGCTTTAATTTGTCATCCATTTTGGCGCTGTCAAAACCATCCACCACGGCGAGCAACTGCTCGGTACTGTGTTTACCCGCCAAGCCATCGTCGGATAACACATCGATAAAGCTAGCCACGAGACCATATAAGTCTTTCTCCGCACTGCCTTCAAGTCGCCATAAGGTTGGATCGGCGTATTGCTGTGCATATTGACTGGTCGCCACATCCCAACCTATGCCAAAGTTCACTAACACGGCGCGCACCGAGTTACAGACAATATTCTTAGGACAAATAGCACCATGATATATGTCCAAACTGTGCAGGTATTGTAAGCCCGTTAACAATTGAACAAACCAACGAATCGGCTGACCCGGTATTATCTCGGGTAATTCATCTAAGGTATGGCCGGGGATCCAAGCGCGGGTGATATATAAGTCTTGGCTGGTACCTAATTGACCAAAGGTAATCACTCGCTCAATGTGCGGGTGATATAGCGTGGATAAACTGCGAAACAGGTTGCTCAATTGAAACCATTGCGCGTCGACATTGCGGTATAACGACAAGGCACAATCGTATTGACCTTGAATATGGCGCGCTTTCCACAGTTCGGTGTCATGGGTGAAATTAAGCAAGCGTTCAAGCTGATAATGATGATCGATAACTGCGCCCTGTTCGGCTTTCACATCCACCATATCCGGATCGGGATAGAGCCGGCGATACGCTATCACGGCGGCAATATCAGAGCGTATGGTATCAAGATCACTGATCCGGCCTAAGGCAGCCTGCTTAAACCACTGGCTAATGCGTGGCTCCAGTGTCGCCATCGCGGCTTGCTGGAAGATCCCCGCGAAGGCCTTGATATCATCATTAAAGCCGACGTTATCTTTAATGTCGATAAACTCGACCGCACCGTCATCAGCGACAAACACGCAGTGTTGATCCCAACCCCCCACGGTCATACCTCGACGATGAATTTGCTGTAATGACGACACCCCACAGCGCAAGATTTCCAAAATTTGATTGATATTCAACTGACTCAGATCCAGCTCATGCACGGGCTCGCCTTTAGGCATGCGCACCGGCAACACGAGTTGCTCGCCATCTTGGATCAACGGCGCACAATAAGGCACACCCGAACACCCCGCTAAGGTTTGCAGTCGATAAAACTCCTTACGCAATAAGTTCTCGTGAGTAACTTGCATGGCTTTATCATCAAATGCCGACGGCACGATAATTTTAAGTAACCAAGGCGCACTCCAATCACCCGGGCTATATTGCGCTTGCCATACTTCTAAACCGTGTTGAATAAAAAGGCATTTGGTTTTCTCAAAATCTTGGATCTTGTTGTTGCGCTGCTCAACTATCGCCACTTGGCCCAAGGTATCTAATACTAAATCGCGCTGCTTTTGGGTGACCGGATATTTGCGCGGTGCGGTTAACCCCCATTCCTTGGTTAAGGCCGCGATAATTTGCTGTGGGGTATAAATAGAAAGGGAGCCATCGCTTTTTTCCAGTGCAATTTCACTGCCCTTGCGACCCGTCACAAACACCATGCCTTGGCACCAAGGAGCGTAAACTCCCACCGGAATTTTATGTTTAAGCTTGCCAGATAAAACACGAGCCACATAGTTGGCCTTGGCTAAGCTGTTATCTACATCGCGTCCATCTAAGGACCAAGCATGTTGGCCAGCTTCAAGGCAACCTATATAGCCCTTTACATCAACCACATACACACCCCATTCACCCACCACTAAAGCATCCACTTCAAGGGCTTGGCCAGAAGGCGTTGGGATTTCAATATTGGTTAATAACACATATTCAGACGGTAATTCGTCGCTAAGTAACTTAAATGCCCAGCGCTCGGCATCGTTAACCGGATCACCAAAGCTGATGTGTTTTGCCATGACATACTTCCCTGTCGCTATAGATAAAAAATTGAGAGCTTGAGCTTAGCATAAAGCAGGAGCGCCATAACAGACTTGCTATGGCGTAAAGGGGGGCTTACTTAACCTTAGCTCTGCTTCCGCAGGCGCCCAATTGGATATTATATTAATGAGCAGCAAAACTTCGTTTCCAGCGATGAAAACGTAGCGCGTATAGGGATTATTCACCGCGTTTTTGCAGATGATTAATACGATATTGCTAATCCAAAGCCCCAGTTAATTAGCTACTTGCCGATTCGATTTTAAATCGATCCACAAGCTTCTCACTGTGGGATCAAGCCAGCGGCTTATGGTGTGTTTAATCATTATCAACAGAATGGTCGCTATCACTACACTCAGCCAAAGCTCGCTCACCCAAGCCAGTAATAAGCTCAACACCGCAATCACGATTAGACTATTTCGAACCGAGCGAAACCGACTGAAATGATGCGTGTTCAAGATAAGTCGTTGCGGTAAGTAGCGCTGTAAGCGCACCAGCGCATGGGCTTTGACTGTCGGGTTAAGAAATTCAATTTTTGCCACTTGCTCTACACCGTATTCAACGGTGATCACATCACTAGAATGGTCGCTTCTGATGCAGGTAATGTCTGCGTAAGGGATTTCTTTTAACTTACCATGAGCCGTGGCTAAGATTTGTTCCCACGAGCCTTGGTTTTGATATAAATGCTGCACCTCATCCAGATGTTTTTTATGGATGGATAAGGCTGATAAACATTGCTCGTTCAATACCACTAAAAAGCCATCTTCCACATCTAACCAGCTGTTGTCACTATAGAAGCCTTCTGGCAAATATCCTTTAGGCTCACGGGCAAAAAGAAATGCTAACAAGTAATAAAGGAGCACGGAGGCAGGGATAATAAACATGGCCAGCCTTAATGCCCGGCGCACCGTCGATTGTGAAGTCAGTTGCTCATTGAGTTTAAATGGTGCCATGTTGACACTGGGCTGAGCGGCTTGGTACCAAATTTCAATATGTTGCTGACCTGCAATTTCAGTGTATTGCTCAGGCGTCAGTGCTATTTCACCAAAATAAAGCTGCTCTGCCACCGTAAAGTCATAACGTAAAAAATAAACATCTCGCGTTTTGGTTTTGCCGTTTCGCCCTCGGTAATGCTCAACATCTTGATAAAGATCGGTAATGGTTCCTTGAGCCGTCTGATGATAGAGCAATAGCGATTGTGCTTGTTTAAATTGGCTATCATGCACCGAAACGCCCATCAAGATGGCGACCACCGCAATTAAAGTGCAGCACATTTGAATAATGCGCTTACGCTTCTGTCCTTGAGTTAACAGCCTGTTAGCCATTTCCTTGCCCATTATTGATTAGAGTATTTATATGGGTGTATTTTAATCAATTGGAACAAGAAAACCGCTCAATGCGACGAACGGTATCCATAACCCATACTTAGGCACAGTAAATAAAACCGCACAACCCAAGCAATGAAACAATAAAAACCAGAAAGAAGAGCAAAAACAGAAAATACCCCCCCACTCAATAAGACTAATATAGAGAAATTAACCAACAAGAATGAAAGCCGCCAGATTGCGAGCCATGTCTCACTTCACTTTAGAATCTGCTCAAACCCAGCGATAGCCCGCACTCGCTCGATATATTGATGGATAATACTTGTTGCAGAAACAACAGCTAGCTCACTAGGCAATCGAGTAACATACTGCAAGGTCGGCACCAATAAAGCGTCCGCAATACTAAAGGCGTCGCCAGCAATGTAGGTTTGCTGCTGTAATTGTCGCTCTACCACCGCAATCGCGTGTTCGGCATCGGGTTTATGCCTTGCCATGCGTTCCAAATTTGGCTTTTCAACTAACCCTTCCATCCTGACAAACTCAAGTAAATAACGTCTTATCAGCATTCTATCTATGTCCCCTGCGGCTAAGGTTGCCCACATGTCTTGCAAGGCTTGTCGTTTGGGATCAACATCTAGCAGATGGGCCCCTTGAGGTTGCTGCGCCAAATAACGACAGATGGCTAAGCTTTCAGCCAACACAAAATCACCATCAAACAAAATAGGCATGCGGCCAAAGGGGTGTAATTGAAAATGCGCTGGGCTTTTCCATTTGATTAACTGATCTTGAAACTGCCAACCAATTTGATAGTCCACCTGTTTTTGCAAACACACGAGTTCAACGCTGCGCACAAAGTTACTACGCTGATCACCGTAAATAGTTACCTTTTTCATTCCTTACCCTCTTATTGGATTGACTCATAAATTAATTAACCAAAGCTTTGGACAAACCATATTGTATGAATAATCCGCAAAAACGCGGTGAATATGTCCCTATACGCTCTGCGTTTTCATCCCTGAAAACGAAGTTTTGCTACTTATCCATACAATATCGATTTGAAATACCTTTAACCCAAGCTTAAGTTTTTTAGCTAGCTCCTAGCTTGCGGTTACCAGAGTAAAATCCATGACAATATGTTCAAGAACATATTTTGATGTTGATTTAGTATGTTACCCATCAGGATAGTTGGTATTAGCAAGGAGTCGAAATGGCGTGGAAGATAGAGCATAAACAGCAAACCCGACAGCGGATCTTGCAGAGCGCGGGACAGCTTTTTACCACACTGGGATTTAAGCAAGTGTCGATTGATGATGTGATGCAGCACGCCAAGCTCACTCGGGGGGCGTTTTATCATCACTTTGCGTCCAAGCAAGCCCTTTATTGTGAGGCTATCGTATTCTTTGCCCAACACTCTTCACAGGCTCGGCAACAACAAGCCGATTCATTGCAGGAAGTGATTTACTTGTATCTTTCGATGGATCATGTCACTGGCAAGCTAAGCCCTTGCCCGCTGGCATTCTTAATCTCTGACATAGGGCTAGAGGATCAACTGGCAAAAGATAGCTATGGCCTTGTTTTTGATGCTTTAGTAAAACGCTTAAGTGAGGCTTCGGCTGTCGACCAAGTTAAAGCAACGCAAGCTGCCATCACCATGATAGGTGCTGTCGCCTTAGCTCGAACAATGCAGAGCGAAACTCAAACGGCCAGTATTTTAGCGGCGGCGCGCAGTAATACGCTCCACTTATTGGGTCTTACCAGTGATAGATCCTGCGGCTAGCCAGAGCACTAGTTAAGAATAAATAAACCCTATATCAACAATACTGATAAGCCTAATAAGCCGAGCAAGGTAATAAAATTACTACTTTATTGACCTAGATAGGTATTTTGATCCCCTGTCAGACAACATCTGTAATTGAATAACAGGCAAAAAAAAACCTTGGCACTTGGCCAAGGTTTTTGATCATAGCTAAATCCTTAGATTAGCTTAGGAATACCGGGAAGCATACCTACTGCAAGCATAGCCACGGTACAGATAACGAAGGCTAAACCAGGAACCACAACACGGTCTGCGAAAGACAGTTTAGTTGCACGCTCTTTGTCACCAATTAGACCGTTGTTGTCCAATAGCATGGTCAGTGCCCATGCAAACACTGGGTTAGCAACAAACGCTGCAAAGATACAGATACCCGCAGATTGGCTGCTCTTAGTATCTTTAACCATTTGCATACCTGCTTCAAGTAGCGGTAAGAACACGCCTACTAACAATGCGATAGACATTACTGGACGCCATACAGTTACATCCATTGGGTAACCTAGAATCGCCACGATAATACATAGCGCACCAAGTAAGATAGCACCCGCTGGAATAGGACGCTTAGCAATCGCTGCTGGGATCATGTAAGTACCCCAACTTGATGTAATGTTACCACCACCTAATGCTGTACCCACCATTTGACGAATCGAACAGGTCGTCATGGTGTCATCAACATCCATTAGTACTTCTTCGGTCTTTTTCGGGTAGTTAAGCTCTTGGAAAATACGGTGACCTAAGAAGTCAGGTGACCACATGGCTACCGCTAGAATAGCGAACGGTAATGATGCAATAAAGTGCTCTAGGTTTGGTAAACCTAACTGCCAACCTGTCTCGGTAGAACCCCACCAGTAAACTGGGTTTAGGTTAGGTAGGCCAGGCTCGGTAACAAACTTAAGGTCTAAACCAGCACCTAAGCCAAAGGCAATCACGATAGCCGCAATCGAACACAATGGGATAGCTAACCAGCGCTTACCAATGCGGGCAAGGTATGCATACAACACCACGTTCAACGCCAAGATAATAAAGGCGATGTGGCTCAAACTGTAGTCAAGGGCATGGGCACTTTGTAAGCCAGCCGACCAGTCAAACAGCGACATGATTTGGCTCTTTGCTCCCATAAAACCGAGGAACACCAGCAAACCACCGGCAACCCCATCACTGGTGAGGTTAACCAGTTTTGACCCCCCTTTAAAGTAGGCGAGCAACAAGCCGAACACCCCGAGTAAAATTGCCAAGGCCAGTGGGTGAGCACCCGCTAACGCGATAGCACCGATAAGCGGAATCATCGGGCCGTGGTTACCGGCAAGGTTCGCTTTCGGGTTAATAAAGCCAGAACTGATAATACAGAATAGTAAAGCAGGGATAAGCATTTCCACGCGCACGACTGCGATAGCAAACTCAGCGCCTAGGTTAACGTGATCCCATTTTTCCGTTAGGCCCGCAGCCCACGCTTGCATTACCGCCGAGTACATCACGGTAATACCGATAGTACCCGCGATCGCTGGCACTAAGTCTTCCCACTCAAATCGGAAATCACGACCCGGCAGGTTTAAGCCCCAGCGGCGTGGTTTCATGATTTGTAATTCATGATCTAAGTAATCTGAGCGTGAAGCAAATTCAGAAGCTGGCTTGTGTAGCTCCTGATATGATTTGCCTGCGTCAGCATCTGGTTTTGCTGTGTCAGTCATAACGTCCTCGACTATTTCAAGATAAAAACTGTACTATCGGTAACGAATTGCAGTATGTTGCTAAACCCGTTGCAAAGTCCTTTGCCATACCGATATTCTGTGACTGTAGAGACTACTGGAGCGCAGGTAAATTAGTTAAACAAGTTTTACTGATTAGGTATATAATTCTTTTTGATATGAAATTTTCTCTAAAACAAATAGCTATTTTCGATGCCATCGCCGATACAGGCAGTGTCAGCGCAGCGGCAACCCGCATAGCAATCAGCCAATCTGCCGCCAGCATGGCGTTGCAGCAACTTGAACAGCAGGTAGGCACCTTGCTGTTTGATCGCCAAGGCAAACGCTTGGTTTTAAATTCATGGGGCTTATGGCTAAGACCTCGTGCCAAGGCGTTGCTACAAGATGTCCATCAAATTGAAATGGGGCTCAATGCCAAGCATTCGCTTAGCGGCCAATTAAAGCTGAGCGCCAGTCAAACGGTTGCCGAAAGCTTGATACCTAGCTTAATCAGCAACCTCGATAGCAACTTTCCGCAAATCCAAGTGAAACTTGAAGTAAAAAATAGCCAGCAAATCATTCAAGATGTGCGCAGCTTTAATATCGACCTTGGCGTTATTGAAGGTCGCTGTGATGACAGCCGCATTCACCAATCACTCTGGTGTGACGATGAGCTGATTATAGTGGCGGCGGCCACTCACCCTTATGCGCGCCAAGATGAAGTCAGCTACAGTCAACTGGAAGCCAGTAAATGGGTATTACGCGAATCCGGCTCCGGTACCCGTGACGTATTTGATGCCGCCATTTTTGGCAAGCTTGAGCATTTAGATGTTATTAAAGAATACGATCATATCCCAACCCTGATAGCGCTTATTGCAGCGGGTGAATATCTCAGTTGTTTGCCACTGCGCAGCTGCGCCCACGATATTCAACACGGCCTTCTAAAGCCATTAAATATCAAGGGATTAAGCCTGAAGCGTCATTTTTCGTTTATTTGGCATAAAGAGATGAACGATGATCCGCTCCGAGATTGCCTAATTAAGGAAGCCAAGCGCCTGATTCGCTAGGGTAGCCTTAAGCAAGAAAATCGAACAAGGTGCCGACCTTGTTACTTTGGTTGGCATTAAAACCGAATAATTCATTGGTTTTCTGATTAGCAAAGCTTTTAATGGCTAATTGCATGCTATTAACCAATTCGTCTAGCTCTTGCTGTAGTGGCCTGAGCTGTTGTGTTTTAACCTCATCTGTTAGCTCACGATTGTAGCGCACGCTGTTCATTTCTTCCTTAACACGCTGAATACCCTCTAAAATGGTTTCCTGCGTAGGCTCCTCCTTATCCGCCTCTGGCGTTGTCGTCTCGCCAGCGGGTTTGTTAAGGTCATCCGTGTTGGCTTGCTCTTTGACTGCTTCCTTAGCTTTTTGTGCCAACTTAGCCTGCTCCATTTGGCTCATCGAGTTGTAGCCTGAAACCTTCACATCATTCTCCTTACTAACCCAACTGGTTCACTTGATTGCAACGCTTTCAATCAATGCAAAAATTGAACCATAAGTTTATGAAAACGACTCGTTTTTTCTAAGGCCATAGGTAAGCTAAACCGAGGTCAGCCGCGCATTTGCTCATTGACATATAATGTCTTAACGCTATGATGATTTTACCTCTATAAAAATTGAGAAAACCCTACAAATGAAAAAGTTTTTTATCATGTTCGCGCTGATTTTTGCGGTCGGTCTAGGCACTAGCCCAGACGTTGAAGCCAAAAAATTCGGCGGCAGTAAATCTATCGGTAAAAGCCACAAAACGGCACCAGCACAGCCTGCAAACCCATCTACACCGGCTGCCACTCCGGCTGCTAACCCAGGTAAAAAAGGCCTAATGGGCGGCATGCTTGGCGGTCTATTAGCGGGTGGTCTATTAGCGGCGCTATTTATGGGCGGTGGCTTTGAGAATATTCAAATCATGGATATCTTGATCATTGCATTGGTTGCCTTTGTACTGTTTAAGATTTTCCGCGCGGTCATGGCATCAAAAGCCGGCGCCCAGCAGCGCCCCGCTTACGCCTCTGGCCCAACCAGCCAAGACCAGTTCCGCCAGCAAGCGGACCAAGGTGGTTTTGCTACTAGCGGCAATAGCGGCTTTGCTCAAGCGGCAAGTGATGTCCCATTTGATTTGCCACCGGGCTTTGATTTACCAGCGTTTTTAGAAGGCTCTCGCGGTCACTACAAAACCCTGCAACAAGCTTGGAATGACAACGACCTAAGCAAGATCCAAGAATACGTGTCGATTGAGCTATACAACGAGCTAAGTCAGCAACGTCGTGAACTTGAAGGGGCGCAGCATACCGAAGTGATGTTCCTTGATGCCGAGCTGGTACGTGCAACTCACAATGCGAGCCTAGCCGAAGTGAGCGTTAAGTTCAGTGGCCGTTACCGTGACACGGTAGAAGGTGTTGAAGAAGACATTAAAGAAGTATGGCATTTAGAGCGCAACCTAGCGCAAGCCAACGCACCTTGGTTAATCGTAGGTATCGAGCAATAAGCCGACCTATCGAATGACACATTTGCCAAAGCCCCAAGTCTGGGGCTTTTTTGTTTTCCAGAACATGTGTTTCTCACAATAATTGCCGAAGCTATTTACTATCCCATTGTTTATACCCAAGACACTTCAAGATGCAGGATTCAGAGCCGCTCATTCTGTTCAGTTTGAGGCAAAAAGACGAAGGAATGGCATTCCCTTTCGAGGCTTTTTAACGACAAAATGAACAGAATGAGCGGCTCCCAAAGGGCGAGTTTTGTAGGCTGTTATGCTTTGTTGCTGATTTTCAACGTAGAATGACTATGTCTCAAATCAGCGTCGCGCCTAACAGCCTACAAATTCTCGCTGAACAAGCATCTTGAAGTAACTTGGGTATATAATTGAACTAATTTGGGAGGAAGCACTGATTGCAGCCACTTAGCTTTAAAATACACGAAAAATTGTCCATCAAGCTCACCCATCAGTTAGCTAAGGGTGAACTGCGTCGGCTCGATCTCTACTTTTCCCTGCCGAAGGAAATGGGGATCAACCGTAACACCCTCAGCGAAACCGATTACTTTAACTCTGGCATTACCGGCCAACGGGCTTATTTTACCCAAGGCTTGCATTTACCCTTGTTGCATACCCGTTTTGCCAGCCGTATGAAGCGTTCACCGGAAGAGTACCGCACCAACTTAAATCTATTTGCTTACCAATACATAGTGGCCTTAGACACAGATATTGCCGAAGCCTTGGTATTAGAAGATAGCGAATATACTCACGCTTTTTACGACGCAGCCTTAGTGCTGGCGGCCAACAGCGTGACCATACTGAAGAAGCTACGCCGCAACGCCCCCAATGACGTTAAATTTAATTCCATCTTTGAAAATGTGGATAACTATCTCTCTTGGTACACAGAACAATCCTTATTGGCGATGTTGGCAAAAAAACCACGTCAATCAGACTACAGCCAGCAGCGCACTGATTTATTAGAAATTTGTCAGCAAGAAAACCAATATCGCTTGGATCTCAACTACAACTCCAGCGCCACGCTCAACGACCCCAATCGTATTTCCAATAAAATGCGACTGTTGCGCCGCTTGATTGAACACGGCGTGGTGTTTCGTGAACACACTACAGCGCTGGGTAATATCACCAAAAAAGTGGTGACCGGCGTCGCCACCTCCTTGGTGATGATAGTGGTGCTTACCTTGATCATCAAAACCCAAGGGGCCTTAAGTGGGCTCACCTCGGCGATGATATTAACCCTATCTGTGATATATGGCGTGCGTGAAGTATTTAAAGAAGACTTTCGTAATATTCTCTGGCGTTGGATCCGCCGAGGTAAACCGAAATGGCTGCGCACCTTAAAGGATTCGGTCAGTCAAACAGACATGGCTAAACAGCGGGTTTGGCTCGACTATATTCGCTCGGCCAAGTTGCCCCAAGCAGCCAAAGAATTACTGGCCCGTCGTCACACCCAAAACCAGCAAAGTGCGGTGTTGTTGCACTACCGCCTAGAAACTAAAGTGGCCAATGCCGAGTTCCAGCCCGGTTACGAAACCTTAGAAGAAAACCTGATCTTCAGCTTGCGCCCCTTTGCCCGCTATTTAGAGCGCGGCCAAGGCAAGTTATATGAACAAAATAACGATAAGATCCAAAAGACCTCGATTGAGCGGCGCTACCAAATCAATATTGTCGTCGCCATTGATCAAGACAGCAAACAAGCACAATTTGAGCGCTACAAAATCACCTTAAACCGCTCCGGCATCGTCGATATCGAGCACGCAGGCTCGTACACTGAGCCGCAATAATCGAGCCTGTTACTTATAGTCTTCCAATAACTTCATAAACAGCGGCTTAGCCTGATCAAATAAAGGGTTCATTTCTACCACACCAGAGTTTTTCAGGTAACGTCCGACCGTTTGCTGATTGGGCCGAAACACAAAACTGTAATGGTTGGTGCGATCTTCAATGCCAAACTCATCCTCACTTAAATGCACCGCATTGTCGGAATAGATTTGGAACACCTTGAGGATTTTCTCCATTGTTGGCGAGACAAGTTCAGAGCGCGCCATGGTTGCCCCTTGCGCATTAGAGATAAGCACTTCAAATACATTAGAGCGATATGCCACCAAGGAATACAATTTACGAATTTGATTGCGCGTTGGCGGGCTAGCGGCATGAATTTCACCACGTAAGCAAAAGCGCAATAAGCGTAATTCGGCCATCAGCTTGATCAAATCAACTTCATTCCACTGTTTGCCCGATTCAGGTGGGCCATACAAAACAGACACCGCATCAACGTGATTGCGACGGCGATCGGGATACCAACGCTGCAGGTTGAGCATGCGACCATCAGGTAAGATAAACCCCACATCCTTAGCTGAGGTAGATAAGCCAAAATGGTCGATTAAAACCTGCGTTTTTTGCTCTGGCGTCAAATCCTGCATTTTCTTACCCCTGTTTAAACTCGCTATGGCTATTAACGTATATAAGCCTATCAATAGAAGCAAATAGCGTTACGAATAATTGTGAATAGTTACAGCTTATTGGTAATTTTTGACATAGCACAGCGTTTTATGCGGCTAAACTGTTTACTGTGGCTATACCCAAGCAACCTCTCGCTGAGCAAGCACCTTGAGTTGGTTTGGGTATACAACCCTTTAGCTTATTGAGGAATATATATGAAAGGTGCTGACATTATCTCAGTTGAATTAGTAAACGACTTAAAGATCCTCTCTTGTTTTAATACCGACAATCACGAACAGGGCATTAAGATCCACAGTGATTGCGCTCCCGAACTTGCTGCTGCCGCCAAGCGTCTATTTGATAAAGGCTTAATTACCCGCGATGACGGTGGCTATCTAACCGACCTTGGCGTGACCACCGCCGAACATTTAGAAGCGCTACTACTTTCACTGCGCTAATCATTAGCTTGCAAGCTAGGCTTGGCGTCTAGCTTGCGAATAGACAAAATCACTTCACCCACCTCAAAGCCCCATTTTACTATCTTGCTGCGATTAATAATTTCTCGATCAGACACCTGATACATCCAGTCATCAAATTCCACTTGGTATTCGGTGCCATCCACGGTTAACACCAGATCATATACCCAATGCAAAGCATTGCCGTTACTGCGCCCTTGCGCGGTGCCGATAATGTCCCCAGCGGTCCCCGTGTATTGGCCATTGCCAAGATCGGTAATGCGCCAAGTTCGAGTTGTTTTTTCGCCATCATCAAATACAAACCATTCTTCTAGCACGCCTTGATTGCCTTGCCAGCTACCCAGTAGCTCAACAGTAAAGGTGCGAGTAACCACGCCAGAGCGATCAATCACGATTCCGGATGCCTCTAACTCACCGCTAAAAAATTGCCTAAGGTCGAGTGACGGCTGCTTGTTGTCGTAATCACTTAATTGCTGGCTGCTACAAGCAAATAGCATCAAGCTCGCCATAAGTAAGGCTAAAATACGCATTTATCGTGCTCCTATTAATTGTTTGCGCAAACTGGGGCGACTGGTTTGCTCTGATAGCCAAATGGCGATAAATGACGTGGCAAAATCACCGCCCTCAACCTGACCAAGCAAGCGCTGATTAAAGTAAAACCGCCCCTCACTGGATGAGTCCGCGACAAAGGTAAGCACATCGCCCTCTTTGACATCAGGCCAAAGCTTAGCCAATTGCGCTAGCCACGAAGATTGTTGTGGGTTATTTAGACCAAGATGCTGCCATTGCTCTTTAGTCGCGATGACCAAATCTTCACTGGCAATGTTTTTACGGTATTCGATTTGCAGCGCTAGAGGATACTGCTGCGCCTGATAACGCCCAGAGGGACTGTATAACGTTGCGTCGTATAAGGTAAAAAACAACCAATCCATCGACCCACTGCCCACCGCTTTTAACCCCTGTATAGGAGAGGCGCTAAGAGGACTGGCGGCCATTAGTCCAAGCCAAAACGCAGTTATGATTGCGATTGTTCGACGTTTCATTCGATCTTCTCTCCACTCATTTTGCCGATGTTCTTACTTAACAAGGCTAACACTTGACCTGTGTAGCATTATTACGAACAAAGCTTGGTGGAAGATCTTAATTAACCTCAATTCTGGTTAATGGAGCTAGCCAATGAATATCTTATGAATAATGACTCATACGATATCGCTTATCCAAAAGACGATTAGCTCCACAACAAGTTCAACCAGCGCTGCCACCAGTTGTTAACTCGTTCTAGCCATTCTCCTTGCTCAGCCCCTTGGAAGTGAAAGCGCACCGTCACGGGTAGGTTTTCGATTTGCGCATCAATTAACCGCTCGGGTTTAATGGTCACTTCAAGGGCGGCATTATCACGCTGAAACGCCGTGCTCAAGCTATCCGGGATCATCGCCGCCATCACGGTCGGCGCACTAACCTGACCCGCTACCGTCTGACCGTTAGGCAAGATAATAGTCACGTGCTGGCCGATATGGGAATAGTCCAAAAACTTTGGCGGTAAATAACTGATAACTTGTTGGTTTTCGATTTGGCTTAACAATACTAAGGGAGTTGTGTTGGTAACAATATCTCCTTCCTTAACAAACACATGGTGCACGGTCCCCGATCTTGAGGCCACCAAATTTAAAGCATTTTGCTGCAGTTGCAGCAAGTTACTTTGCTGACTGAGATCGCGCATCAAGCTGGCAACAGGGCCCGTAATCGATTCGTTGTAAAACTCGCGCTTGGCATTATCAAGGGCATATTGACGGTCGTGGACTAAGATCTTCGCTTGGGTATATTGATTGCGGATCTCCGCCATTTCCGCTTCGCTCAGTACGCCTTCACGGCGCAATGCATTGTATTTAGCTAAGGTGGCGCGTTGATCGGCCAACCCTTCCTGCGCCGCCGCTAGCGCTTTTTCTAAACTTCTTAACAAGACCGAATTCCGGTTTTGTTGGCGATTATGCAAACTTGCTAACTCGGTGGCCAATAAGGCTTGTTGACCCGTGAGACTTTCGCTGGATAGTTGCATCAAGGCTTGACCCGCCACCACTTGCTGTCCCGGTTGTACTAAAATTTGCTCAATCTTGGCTCTATCACTGGTATATAAAATGGCCGCATCGGTATTTAACAGCCCCTTAGCCTTGACGATAATGGTGTCGTTAGCCAGTTGGTACAACATAAATACCACAGGACTGATGACCACCAGTAATATGGCATACCAGCGCAACTTAAACACCTTACGCTTATCCGAGGCATAGATAACCTTGACGCCATTATCGACATCAGGCTGACGTTGCTTTGGTACCGAAAACTTAATGTCCATCCTGCCCCCTTTGTTGATCAATGACTAAACGAAAACCGTCTGCTTAAGCAGCCCCAACTCAGACAGCGCCATACTTGGCTGGCACTGCACTTTTTTATTACTCAAAACTTATTTCCTCTTTTAATCACCCACCAGGGCGCCATCGTCGTCTCTTCATGGCCGCGGCCAACCAACTCATACATGGCGGCCACCATGGCCCACATTTTGCGAAAGAAGGCAAATAAGGGATAAACCGGCGACCAGAGAAAAATCCACAATTCTTGCTCGCGACGCTCCGAAATCAAAAAGTAATACAAGCTAAGCAACAAAATGGCTTGGCCTAAATAGAGTAAATAAACAAACAGTAATACCCCCCAGACATAGCCTGCGGGGTAAATCACAAACAGCCAGATGGTGAACAGAAAGATCAAAAACGGCAGAATGATTTCCTGCAACACCCCGTAAATCACCGTAAAAATGAAGTTCTTTAACCCCAGCAGGCGTAAACGAAAGCTCTGCTTGTGCTTGCGCAAATACAAAAACAACAAGTCTCCGTCCCAACGTAAGCGTTGTTGGCGAAACGATTTAAACGTATTGGGCACATCGGTAAAGCCAATCGCATGAGGCTCAAAGGGAATGTATAAATTAGGGTGGCGACCAAAATAGGCTTTGATCCGCATGGTTAAATCAAGATCTTCGGCAGTATGGGTATTCCAACCGCCAATTTTGCGTAAAAAATCACGCCGAAAGGCACCAAACGCCCCCGAAATATTATTCACCATGTTCCAGCGCGCCAAGCCGGTTTTAGCACACTGAATCGACATCATATACTCTAAGGTTTGCAGCCGAGTGACCCAGCTATCACCTTGATTACGCACCTTTAATGCCCCTGCTACCGCGGGCACATTGGGGTCTTGAAAATGTTTCACCATCAAAGCCACGGTTTGATTATCAAATGAGGTGTCACCATCGGCATTGATGATGATCTCACCACGACTCACATGCAGCCCCGCATTTAAGGTAGAGACTCGCCCGCCACGTTGCCACTTAGGTAACACGCGGTAGCTACGATTGGGGTAACGAATAACTTGGTTGCGATTGGTTTGTACAAACCAACGGCGGCAGCTCATCGCTGCTTGATAGGTATGTAAATTCTGTTTCGCGCCATCAATAACGGCAATGATTTCGATATGGCCAGCATAGATTTGTTCGGCAAAACTCAACACGGTTTTTTCGATATCGCGCCCTTCACCATAACAAGTAATGATGATCGAGACCCGCGGCGCATAAGTGCTCGGCATCCGCAAAAAAGCGTGGCGGTGGCGATACCAATGCAACACGCCAAACACCACCACCAGCAAGAGAGACAGCTCAAGAAAAATAAAGGCCGGCAACAAGAAAGCAGTGCGCTGGCCATCGATAAAGGCACTAAGCCAAATTTGACTTAAAAAGCCCCAAAGGGCACTAAGGCCGTCAAACATGGCTAGCCACCTCAGACAACAAGCGCGTTAGCAAAAACTCGGCATTATCGCCTTCTGCAAGCTCGGTTGGCGCATGAAATAAAGCCACCGCCATGGCCAAGGCATCGGTGCCTTGCACCAAGGACGATAATTGCTGCATCTTGTGTTGCACTACTGCCAAATGCTCATAGGGTAAATTGGGTAGCAGTAAAATGTAGCTATGATCCTGATACTGACAAATCACATCCGTCACCCGCAAACTGTCTTTAATTTGCGTACCTAATTGGGCAATCACTCGGTAAACTTGCGCCGCACCGAGTTGCTCCACCGCTTGCTCAACTCGGTTAAAGCTTAAACACAGCAAGGCAAACTGAATTTGATGACGACGACTTAAGCCCAGCTGCCAATCCACCAGCCAGTGTAAGTAATCGCGAGATACTTGCTCACCCAAATCTAAGCTAAAACGCTGATCTAAAGCGACTCTTAGTCTGAACTTGGTTTTATCGGTAATTTTAAATGATTGGATTTGCGCTATGTTTAAGTCGCTGGGGTCGTTTTCATGATCACAATGTAAGCAACGAGCAACCACCTTAGCTTCGATAAAAAAAGCCCCACAATCGTTACACTCCATATTTTCTAACGGCCTGTCATAATCCGTACCTATGTGGCGCAATGCCGTTAAGCAATTAGGGCAAACCAAGCGTCCACCGTCCATAAAGGTTTGCTGCTCGCCCACATGGCCACAGGTAAAACAGTGAATGGCAGACTGCTGTTTAATGTCAAGGCTGCTACATTGCGGACAAAGATCAATATAATTCAATTTATTATGACCGCAGTGAGTGCACTGACGCACGCGGTCTAACAAGCTAACAGGAGCCAATAACTCATCACGCATGGCTTGGCGTAAAAAGAACAAACTGTCGCCTAAATCAAACAACTCAATCAACGGATAACGGTAACTAAATGCCGAGCTCAGATCGCGCTCGGGTAGCAGTAACTGCTCGCCCCGCAGGGCTAAATAGGCCAACAAGTGATCTTGCGGATTTTGCATTCGCTCCAGTTCGGGATAGCTTTGATAAGCCTGCTGCCACTTATCTAAGGCGGATATCAAGGCGGCTTCATCGGGCAAGTTGCCATCCAAGGGAAAACGACATGGCAAATTAGAAAAAACCAACTTGAGCGCCGAGTTGGGATGCTGGCGGATCACAGGTAACGCTTCATCAGCGCCGTGCTGACACAACAAGATAGCCACTAAAGTTGGCTCGGCCAACGCATCAAAAAACGCGGTCATGTTCACCACCACCTGAACTCGAAACCGCGCCGAATAGATTTGCTCTGGCTCACCTAGACATAAAATGGTTGGCTTATTATTGTCTTCAACAGACGCCTCACCTGTCTCATCAACACAAAGTAATGCAGGTAACTGGTTGGATGAATTTGACATTGGCGCCTCCTTGCAACGGTAAACAAACTCCAAAGCCGTTAATAAAGTTATCTGTTGATCTTCTTATTAGTTTAGTCGGGAAATCCAAGATGGCCGTGAGAAAATGGATTAAACCACTCAAATATCGAGATTTTTTCTCACAAATTCAGAAGCGTTGACTTAATCAACATAAGCCAATAATATTTACGTAACCAGTTACGTAAATACAAACATAAATAATGGACTACTTAAAAACCCTTGGCAGTTTATCCCTTGGCAGCAGAACTAAGCGCTTATCCGATGTATTGATGCAGCAAGTTGAAGATATTTATCAGCAGCAAGGCATCGCCCTGCATCCTAGTTTCTTTCCGTTATTTATGCTTATTGCCAAAGAGGGACCGGTCAGTGTGACCCAAGCAGCGACTAGGCTGGGAGTCAGCCATCCTGCCATTAGCAAGATGACCAAAAAAATGATCCAAGCCGATTTGCTGGTTAAACAACCCAGCCCAGATGATCAACGCGTGTCGGTGCTGGCTTTCACTGAAAAATCCATGGTGATTAGCCAACAGGCAGAGCCGATTTGGCAGCAAATTCAATGGCATTTAGAGCTAATTCAGCAACAGCAGCAACACCCGCTATTGGCCGCCATCGAAGAATTTGAACTATGTTTGCAGCAACTCAGCCTAACCGAGCGCGTGCTAGAGGATCTGCAACAATTGCCCGAGCAACTGGAATTAGAAAACTGGCAAAGCCAATACAAGGCCGACTTTACTCGCTTGAATTTGGCTTGGATTGAGCGCTATTTCAATGGTGAGCTGACAGAGACCGACCAGCAAGCCCTATTTAGCCCAGAGCAATACTACTTAGCAACAGGGGGCTATATCTTCTTTGCTCGGATCGGCACCCAAGTCGTGGGCACCTTAGCCTTGAGAGACGCGGGCCAGCAAATGGAAATATCAAAAATGGCCGTCGAGTCCGAGTTCCAAGGCCGCGGTATCGGTCGCCAGTTAATGCTCAAAGCCATTAACAAAGCGAAACAACTGAATAAAACGGCGCTCTATTTAGAAACCAATAGCGGTTTAACCAAGGCCATGACCTTATATGAACATCTCGGATTTCAATGCCAACCTCATCCAGATGGACAATCTATTTACCCAAGAGCGGATCGCTATATGACACTTAGCATAAAAGGTATCGCATGACGGAAATGTCTATTTCACACTCACACTCCGGCAAAGCCCCCGGTAAAGAATTTAATGCCGGCGCTATCGCTACCTTACCGCTGATTTTAGGGGCTATTCCCTTTGGTATCTTATTTGGCACCTTAGCGCCGAGCAGTGGCCTTTCCATCGCCGCTACCCTCGCCATGTCGATTATCGTGTTCGCTGGCTCGGCACAATTTATCGCTTTAGGTCTGCTAGCGGCCGGAGCCAGCCCCAGCGTAATTATTGTCACTACCTTAGTGGTTAATCTGCGCCATATTCTTTATGCCACCGCCTTGGTCGAACAAGTCAAACATTTACCTTTAGCCATGCGCGCCTTGATGGCCTTTGGCTTAACAGACGAAACCTTTGCCGCCGTTAGCCGCCGCTATCAGCAGCCAGACATCAAAAAAGCACATTGGTTTTATTTAGGCTCGATGACCGCCATGTACGGCAATTGGGTGCTTTGTACCATTATCGGCTTGATCTTAGGCAAGGCAATTCCCAACGTGGAACAATGGGGTTTAGATTTTGCCATGTCGGTGACCTTTATTGGCATGGTTGTGCCTTACTTAAACAGTCGCGCCATGATCAGCGCCGTGGTAGTGGCTGCGGGTATGTCCCTAGCATGTGCTCACTTGCCCAATAAAATGGGCTTAATTATAGCTGCGCTAGCGGGTATTGGTGTCGGTTACTGGATCTCGCGAGTCTTCCCAACTCACCCAGCTGAGGCAAAATCATGACTTCAAATCAAGAGCTTATTCTTATCTTTGGCATGTTTGCGGTAACCTTTGCGATCCGCTTTATCATGTTCGCTGTGGCCGGCAAGATGCAACTGCCCAAACCCTTACAACAAGCCCTCGCCTATGTGCCACCAACGGTTTTAACGGCGATCATAGTGCCGAGTCTCGTGCTGCCCCAAGGCAATGTCGATCTCAGTTGGCAAAACAGTTATTTAGTGGCAGGGGTGGTGGCTTTTGTGATCGCCCTTGTAACGCGAAACTTGTTATTAACTATCGCGTTAGGGCTTGGCTTTTTTATGGTTTATCATCACCTTATCTAATACCACGCGCACCTACCAGGGTGCGCCAACTTGGCTAGAATTAGTGGCTACCGCCATGAACCTTGTCATACAACCAGATCCGCATAATTGACACCAAATTATCGAAATCCACCGGTTTGGTTAAGTACTCCGATGCCCCAGATGCAAGGGATTTTTCCTTGTCTTCCGGCATCGTTTTCGCCGTTAATGCAATAATGGGCACTTTTTTGTATTGCTCCATCTGGCGGATCAAAGCGGTGGCTTTGTTACCATCCATCACCGGCATCATGGTGTCCATTAAAATCAGTTCAAAATCGGGCGTTTTCTCTAACATGTGGACAGCTTCTTGACCGTTTTCGGCAAGCTCTACATTCACACCGATCTCAATCAACATTTTCGATAAGGCGTAGCTATTGCGCATATCGTCATCAACCAGTAGCACCTTACGCCCTTCAAGTAGTTCGGCCTCATTGTGCAGCAAACTCACCTCGCTTTCCTGCTGGGCATCAGCTTGGTGCAAGAATAACTTAAGATCATCTTCTAACCGCTCAGCCGAGTCTGCGCCTTTTAGCACAATGGAAGATGAGTACTGATCCAGTTGTTTTTGCTCTGCTTCACTTATCTCTCTTCCTGTATAGATAATGATAGGAGGAATACGCTTGATGTCGCTTTCACCCAATTGCTGCAATAGCTCAAAGCCGGACATATCCGGCAGGCCAAGATCTAAGATCACCGCATCATATTGGTTTTGTTGCATGCGTTGCAGACCATCACCGCCCGTACTCACCATATCAATTTTCACACTGTCACTTTCCAGTAATTGAGCGGTGGCTTTTTGGTTGCTTTTATCATCTTCAATAAGCAAGACATTCCTCTTACTAGAGCCGCTCATTCTGGCCATTTGGCCAAGTATTTCAACTAATTGAGGCTCGGTGATCGGCTTATTACAAAAGCCAATGGCACCTATGCCAAGCAAGGATAATTTGTCCTTATCTAAGCTTGCGATAACTTGCACTGGGATATGACGCGATTGCGAGTTTGTTTTCAGCTGGCTAATCACCTGCCGCGCGTTAAGCTCATCTACGTCAGCATCGAGAATAATGCCCGCGGGTTGGTACTCAATGGCAAGCTGGATCACACTGAGGGCATGGTGCGTAATGATGCACTTAAACTGATTCTGGTGTGCAATAGTTTGAATGGTCTTGATTAGCGCGTTATCATTTTCAACAATGAGCAAGCTGTTATCGTCAGCAGTGATGATATGGCGATCGTCGCTAAACCAAAGGGAATCTGCGCTAGGTTTATCAGGCGTGGTAGCCTCTGGCGATAAGGTTTGCTCTTCTTGCGCCTTGGCCAATGCAGGTAGATACAAGGTAAAGGTACTGCCGTTGCCTTGTTCGCTTTTAAGATGTATTTCGCCACCCAGCAAGCGGCTCAATTCACGCGCTATGGTCAGCCCAAGCCCAGTGCCGCCGTATTTACGACTTGTGGTGCCATCTTCTTGTTGGAACGCTTCAAAAATAGCATTTTGCTTGGCAGCAGGGATGCCGATCCCAGTATCTATCACTGAAAATGCGATACAACTTTCTAGACTCATATCACTGTGCAAAAAGCGCGTATTTTCATCCGCACGGTGGATCGAAAGTCTCACCTCCCCGTGAGGGGTAAACTTCATTGCATTTGACAATAGATTACGCAAAATTTGCTCAACCCTGAGGCTATCGCTGCAAAATCTAGCAGGTAAGTCTGGTTCAATGTCGATAACAAACGCCAAGTTTCTCTCTTGCGCGACCGGCTTAAACATTTTTTCTAAATTACTGGTGAGGTGCGACAACATGATTTCTTCACTGTGAATGGTCAACTTACCCGCTTCCACTTTGGACAAATCCATAATGTCATTAATCAGCGTTAATAAGCTGTTGCCGCCATCAAAAATCACTTTCGCATCTTCGACCTGAACTTGGGTTAAATTACCTTGTTTGTTTTTGGCTAACCCTTTGGCTAACAACAACAAACTATTGAGGGGAGTTCTTAATTCATGAGACATATTGGCCAAAAATTCCGATTTATATTTACTGGCCGTTGCTAGCTCCTTCGCTTTTTCTTCAATTTGCTGATTCTTTATTTCAATATCACGCTGCTTTAGCTCCAAGGCTTGGGTTTTTTGCTCTAAATCCTCATTGGCCCCTTTTAGCTCGTTGGATTGTCGATTGAGTAATTCCGCTTTTTGTTCCAGCTCTTCATTGGTCGCTCTAAGCTCTTCTGATTGGCTTTGCAGCTCTTCGGTTTGACTCTGTAGCTCTTCGGTCTGGCTTTGTGATTGCTGCAATAGTTCAACGATGCGTTTGCGACCAATTAAGCTGTTGATGGTCACCCCTAAATTGATCATGGTTTGATGCAAAAACTCAAGCTGGATAGGGGTAAACCGACTAAAGCCAGCGAGCTCAATCACAGCAAGACACTTATTTTCAAACACCACAGGTAACGCAATAATGGTGTTTGGCTTGTCCTGACCTAAACCAGAGCAAACCTTAATGTAATCATCGGGCACATTGGTCAACATAATGCTGTTTTTTTCGAGGGCACATTGGCCAACAATGCCTTCCCCTAATGCATATCGGTTAGCCACATTCTTGCGCTCTACATAGGCATAGCTGGCTAAAAGCCGATACTCGTTTTTATCTTGAGCGTCTTCATCTCGCAGATAAAACACTCCGTGACCCGCTTGCAAAATAGTCGCTAATTCAACAATCACGGCTTTCGCCATCTCTACAACATCGCTCGCACCTTGAGATATCTCACTCATTTTTACAACTTGGCTTTTTAACCAATTTTGCGCTTCCACTTGTTCATTACGATCAGTCACTTGCTGCATCATATGGGATAAAGCGATGCCCAGCTCGTCTTGCTTAGAGCGCGGACTAATTTGACTGGCATAATCCCCCATGGCAAAGGCATTGGCTTTTTCCACCATGTCTTTAAAATTAAGCTGCATCTTGTTGAGCGCCTCGCCCAGCTTATCATTGTCCGATGCGAGAACTATTTCGGTGTTTAAATCACCTTCGGCTATTTTTTCGGTGGCATTAATTTTTACCTTGAGCGCCTTGATCATTTTTCTCAGCGCCGCATAAATACCGTATGTGGCCTTATCGTCATCCTCTAGCACCATGTCGACGTTACCGGCTGCGACTTGATTAGCTAAACTTTCAATGACGCGAGGCTCACCCCCTACCGAACGCAAAATGCTGCTAGTGATCCAAAAACTAATGACAACACCAAAAATTAACACGGCGATGGTTAAAGAGATGATGGTGAAGTTAACCGTAGACAGGGTGTTAGCAAGATCCGCTAAAGCACGGTCTGCATCAGCTTGCTCCTCTAAAGCAGAGCGATCCAACAAGGCTTCTAACTCAGTGAGAATGGTCGCTTCAAGCTCGTCCAATATAGCAAGAGCACTTTTTTTGTTTTCGGGCCTATATTGGGCGAATACTGTTTCTGCGGTATTCACAATCTCATTATAATAACGATTGATGGTGACCAGTTCTCTTATCTCGGCAGGCCTTTGTTCTAGCGGCTCCAGCAAATTAAAGTACTTGGTAAAATCTTGCGCATTTGACCAAAAGGCGGCTTCCTGATCAGCCTCGCCCGCCACATAATCATGTAAGGAAGCAAGCATATCCCCGGCTTCATCAATTAGTTCAAGGTAATACCTCACGCCCGGTAAATCATCCTGCACGGTTTGCTCAATGCTGGTACTCTGCATTGCTTCCGCTATTTCTTGCTCTTTAAGAGAATCCAACAACTGCTCTAATTGTAAGCCTTGCTTACGCTGTAACTCTTCAACCGCATTGATCGCCCACTTTTCATTCTCAGGTTGATATTTTTCAAACACTTGCTGGTTAACCTCTTGCACATACTGGTTAATCAGTCGCTCAATTGTCTGCATTTTTTTTCTATTTTCTTCGGTGTCTATCTCGAGTGGCTTTAACTCAGAAAAAAACCGATTAAACCCCTGAAAACTAAGTTTAAAATTTTCTCGACGTCGCTCCTCACCATTCATATATTCAGCCACACTGCGATCCATATCCCCCATTTCATCCAACAGCTGTAAGTACAATATGGCGCCAGGCACATCGTCTTGCTGAATATAGCGAGAGTCGTTATAGATATTTGTGTTGAGGTGATAGATGACCGCCCCCATGACAATGACCATGACCAATATTGAGCCAAATGCACTGGCTATTTTTTTACCTATGGTTAGATTCATATGCTGGGCCTCAAAATCATGCTGATTTCACCAAAAAATTAATCAACGATTAGGGTGAGTGGTAGTGAAATAATAAAACTCGTGCCAACGCCTACTTCGCTTTCACAATGGATACTTCCCGAGAGGTTTTTATTGACTAAGTTATAGACAATACTTAACCCTAAGCCACTGCCACCAGAGCCACGTTTAGTGGTATAGAAAGGCTCAAATATCACTTTGAGCGACTTTTTATCTATACCTACGCCATTGTCAGAAAAGCGAATAATCAGATGTTCATCGCCCTTCTCTACGTCAATCTGGATGACCCCTTGCATATCGTCGGTAAACCCATGCAGCAGAGAATTCATGATTAAGTTGGTTACAATCTGGGAAAGGTTGCCGGGGCAAGTATCAATTTTAATGGCGGGATCGCCGCTAACCACTATCTCAGTTTTGGTATTTTTCACCGCCGGATGCAGGCTCGAAATCGTACTTTTCAAATATTCAACGACACTAAAAACTCTGTTTTGCTCACTACTAATATCAACCGCAACGAGCTTAAAGTTACCAATCAGTACCGCTGCGCGGTCTAGATTCGCCTGCAATATTGAAGATAATTGGTGAGTCGATTCTAAAAAATGACTTAGCTTGGTTTTGCCTATACGCCCCTCTTCAACATCATCTTGTACTTCTTTAAGCGTACCTTCTAGGTGTGATGCCGCTGTGATACAAATACCAATGGGGGTATTAAGTTCATGTGCGACCCCTGCAACCAACCGCCCTAGGGATGCCATTTTTTCTGTTTCGACTAACTGCTCTTGTGCACTCACCAGCTCGGACAAAGAATTCTGCAAATCTTTGGTTCTTTCCTTCACCATGTTTTCAAGCATCGCTTTATGCTGACGAAGTTCATTCTCGGCCTGCTTCTGTACTTCAAATGCGGTCTCGATCCTCTCCCTATCTAAGAACAATTCCAAAAACACACTGACTTTGCTTTTTAGAATGGCATCGTTGATGGGTTTGACTAGGTAATCCACTGCACCGCTGGCATAGCCTTTAAACTCGAAACTTTCATCTCGGGCAAAGGCGGTGATAAAAATAATGGGGATATGCGATGTTTTAGGATGGTTAAGTAACAAGGACGCGGTTTCAAAACCATCCATCTCCGGCATTTGCACATCCATCAAAATCAAAAAAAATTGATGTCGGTGAGCGATGGCCAATGCCTGCTGTCCCGATAGTGCATTAACAAATTCAATATTGAGGGACTCTAAAATCCGTTCATAGACACGGTGATTATTGGGCTCATCATCGACGATTAAAATCTTGCAAGGCTGGTTATCCATCATCACCCTCCATTAACAACTGGATTAAAAAGCGGGCAATTTCTGGCAGCGGTAAAATATGATCCACCTTCGCCGTCGCTATCGCCGCTGCTGGCATTTCTGGATATTCTGCTGACTCGGGAGACTGCACTAAGGTTAAACCTTGGTATTGTTGGATTGTCTTTAAACCTAGACTACCGTCGTGATTTGCTCCAGTTAGAATCAGGCCGATTAGCTGCTGTTGATAACAAATCGCCGCCGATTCAAACAGCACATCAATGGCAGGAATTGAATAGTTAACCCGCGCATCAATACTGAGGCTAAAAGTGGCATTGCGCTCTACCAGTAAATGATAACCCGAAGGTGCAATATAAATGACACTCGGTGCGATAGGTTGACCGGGCAACGCAAGACGCACTGCCAATTGGCAACGTTCGGCTAAATACTCCACTAAGTAATCCCCAGCCATGTGTTTGCGGTGCTGCACAATAATCACGCTGACAGGAAAATCAGCAGGCAACAGCGGAAGAATGCTACACATGGCTTTTAGGCCACCAGCAGAAACGCCAATCACTAAGGCTTTATAGGTCACTTTTTTTTCTATAAATGCGTTCATTTTTGCCAAACTCTTCAAACGCCTTACCCTGCGGATTAAATTCTAAGCTCTCTTTTTCGCCTAACACCAAAAACCCCCGATGCACTAAGCTGTCTTTAAATAAGCCAATCACTCGCTCTTGTAGTGTGGCATTAAAGTAAATCAAAACATTACGGCATAAGATCATATGCATTTGAGCAAAAACTTGGTCTTTCATGAGGTTATGGTTGGCAAAGGTGATGTGATCCTGCAGCGATGCATGAAAGGAAACGGTTTGGTGATGGGTCTGATAGTAGTCGCTTAGACTAGTTTGGCCGCCCGCTTCAAGGTAATTTTGCTGATACGCCGCCATCTTGTCGGCGGCGTAAATGCCCTTTTTCGCGATATCGAGGGAATGATTGTTGTAGTCGGTGGCATAAATTCGACTGCGCTTGAGCAACCCCTCCTCTGCCAATAGCACCGCAATCGAATAAGCCTCTTCCCCTGTGGCACAGCCTGCATGCCAAATATTGATCCTCGAATAGGTTTTAAGATGTGAACAAACTTGCTGACGAATTTTTTTAAAAACAAAGGGGTCGCGAAACATTTCTGTCACGGTCACCGACATATCTTTGAGGAACAGGTTGAAAAACTCTGGTTGGTACAGCACCTTCTGATTCATCTCAGCCACACTTGAAAGCCCTGACAATGCCACACGCTTGATTATTTTTCGCTCCAAGGAAGCCCTAGCGTAATTTCTAAAGTCATAGCCATAGCGAAAATAAATTGATTCAAGAAGCTGATTTATTTCAAAATTTTGTAAGTCTAACTGGTTCATTGGGCGCCCTTTTTGACCTTCAAAATAAGTATAGCTGGGACGCTTTTATAGCAGACAAAAATTAGTCGCCATGTGAACCTAGCCTCATTTAACTAACTGTTATGAAAGGAAACACTTGGTTCAAAACAACGAAAATGTGCTTAGCCCAAGTTGGTTATCATCTTAATGGGTGTTAATCTGAGTTCGATACTCACTCTCTGTATCAAGCGGCCTCTATAAAGGAAATATCATGACGACGTGGCAAAAAAGTATATTGGGACTTTTCGCTTTACTGCTTAATGCCTGCACCGGCTTACCTGAAGGAGTCAAACCAGTCACCCCCTTTGCCAGCGAGCGCTATTTGGGGAAATGGTATGAAATAGCACGACTAGACCATTCTTTTGAGCGCGGCCTAAGCCAAGTTTCAGCCACTTACTCGATGCGTGACGACGGCGGCATTAGCGTCATCAATCAAGGCTATGACGCAGCCGATCAAGAATGGCAGCTAGCCGAAGGTAAGGCTTATTTTGTTAATGGTGATAACCAAGGGCATCTTAAGGTGTCGTTTTTTGGTCCCTTTTATGGCTCTTACGTGGTGTTTGGCTTAGACCAAGCCGATTACCAATACGCTTTTGTCGCTGGCTATAATCATGACTACCTCTGGTTACTAGCTCGTACTCCGACGGTCAGTGATGCCGTTAAACAAGACTTTATAAAACAAGCTCAAGCACTTGGCTTCGCGGTAGATCAGTTAATCTTCGTCGACCAAAGTCAGTCCCCAACCCCTAACCAAAAATAGAACCTAAGCCATGAAGAATTGCCCATACTGCGCCGAGCCCATTCTGGATGCTGCAATCAAATGCAAACACTGTGGTGAATTTTTAACCCCACAAGCCGCCCCTGCACCGAGCCAAGCTGTGCAGCCGTGGTATTTTCAAAAAGCCATCATCATCGTTTGCCTGTTATCCATCGGCCCTTTGGCTTTGCCAATGATTTGGTTTCACCCCACCTTGGCACGACGATATAAGGTGTTGATTACCATAATTACAAGCCTAATTACTTGGGGTCTGATCCTCGCCACCATCAAAGCGCTAGCGGTACTGCAGGAGTATTATGAGTTGATTAATCAGCTTTAGATCCCCCCAGGGAAAACGCATGAATGTTTTTTGAGCGTTTAGTGGTGTTTTCTTAGACGAATATCTGCCGCAAGGATGCGGCAGTTAAGCCATCAGGGATGATTTCACGGCGTTTCGTATAAGAAAATTCCACTTTGTTCGCTTGGTTGATTGCATTTTGTACACTCATGCGCTAGCCCTGTAGGTCCCCCCTGTAGGAACGGCAGTGGTGCCGCGAATAACCACACCCTACCTTTATCGCCGCATTACTGCGGCTCCCACCAATAATGGCCCCCACAAAGAGAACCAATTAGCTAATAATACTGCTTACTTCTGCAATCAGTTTGGCCAGCTCATCCCAACGATCGTTATCAATCAACTCGTTTGGAATCATCCAAGTACCACCACAAGCCAGTACCTTAGGCACAGCCAAATAGTCTTTCACATTGGCGGGGCTAATCCCCCCTGTTGGCATAAACTGTACCGGATAGACAGCACATAGCGCTTTTAGCATAGGGAGGCCACCCGAAGGCTCGGCAGGAAAAAACTTTAAGGTATCTAGCCCCATTTCTAATGCTTGCTCGACTAAACTCGGGTTATTTACCCCAGGCACTATGGTGATGTTACGCTGCTGACAATATTTAACCGTGGTTGGGTTAAAGCCGGGGCTAACAATAAAATCAACACCGGCTGCTATAGCTTGATCCACTTGCGCCGTAGTTAATACCGTGCCCGCACCAATCAGCAAATCGGGATAAGCTTCACGCATCAAGCGAATCGACTCGGCGGCCGCTTCCGTGCGAAAAGTCACCTCAGCACAGGGTAAACCGTTTTCAACTAACACCTGCGCTAGTTTTACTGCTTTGTTGGCATCATTAATGGCGATAACGGGGACAACTTGGATCTGTTGTAAACGTTGGTTAATCGATGTCATTTTCTCAACCTCAATAATTAAAATTTCTGTATTAGCTCAAGTGCGCCATGGCTTCGCGCATGATGATAGCACCTGGAAATTGAATAACGGTGGCGGCCAAGTTATGCCCAGCATATGCCGCAGCTTCTGGGCTGGCACCCAGTGAACGCTGAGATAAGTAGCCGGCACTAAAGGAATCCCCTGCCGCAGTCGTATCGACAATCTGTTCTACAACTTGGGCGGCAACTTCATAGCGTTCGTCTTTTGTCACGATATAACACGGCAGAGACCCACGCTTAATCACGATTTCAGCCACACCGGCCTGCTGGGTACGACTAATGGCCGCCGCCTCGTTAGCGTCACCCCAAAGTAACTGTTCGTCCTCAAAGGTTAAAAATGCCAGTTCGGTTAACTCAAGCACTTGTCGATAACAAGCTTGTGCTTGCGCTTGGTTAGACCAAAGGGCAGGACGGTAATTATTATCAAAAACAATTTTTACCCCTTGCTGTTTAACTTGCGCCAAAGCCGCAAACAAGAGCGAACGCGCATCCTCGGGTAAAATGGCTATGCTGATCCCACTTAAGTACAACCAATCAAATTGTTGCAACAAGGCCACTAAAGAAGCACAAGTGTGCTCATTTAGCCAGTAACGGGCAGCGGCATCACTGCGCCAATAATGAAAACTACGCTCACCTTGGGCATCGGTTGTGATGGTGTATAAGCCAGGTAATTTGGTTTCACTGCGCCAGACGTACCGAGTATCGATTTGCTCTTGTTGCCACATGGCTAACATTTGCTCACTCAAATCATCTCGGCCTAAACCGGTTAAATAAGTTGTTGTGATCCCTTTATGTGCTGTTAAGCGGGCAAAATACACGGCGGTATTTAAGGTATCGCCACCAAAGCTAGGCCGATAAACATCACCTTGGCGCTGCAGCTCAACCATGCACTCCCCCAAAAACGCAACCTTACTTACCGCCATTTTTATCCCTTAACGACTTCTTTTGATTCATTATGCGCAAGATAAAAAACAGAAAGCAAACATTATGACCATTAGCGGGTGATGCTTTAACTATTGCAAATGATAATCCTTATCATTACAATTTAACTTCCTTGCAGCTAAGTCTTCGCAAAGAGTTAAATATAATGAAACATATCAAATACAATCTGCTAACTGGATTAATGTGCCTCTATTGTAGCGCGGCGGCCGCAGATGATGTCATGGTGATCACGGGCACCAAAACCGCAAAAAACCTGCTAGATGTGCCGGTACGCACCGAAATTGTCACCGCCCAAGAGTTAGCCAATAGTCACGCGCGTGATCTAGCGGAAGGACTAAAACATGTCCCCGGCTTAATGCTCAAGCCAATCCATGGCAAAAGCGGGCAAGAAGTTTGGTTGCAAGGTATCAACGCCGACCGCATATTAATCTTGATTGATGGCCTACCCGTGACCGCATCCACAGGTTCAAGTGTGGATTTAAGTCAGATTGCGGTCGCCGATGTAGCACATATCGAAATCGTTAAAGGCGCGGTGTCTGCCCTTTATGGCAGCGAAGCCATGGGCGGTGTGGTCAACATAATTACTCGCCAGCCTAAAGCCGGCAGCCATTATCAGGTCACCCTAGATGGCGGCAGCTATGGCAACCAGCACGATGTCAGCTCGGCTTTACTCAATGATCAACACGCCAATGTGGTACTTAGCCACAGCACTGACACTTGGTATGGCCAACTGATGGCCGATGTCCGCCACAAGGGCGGCAGTGATTTGGATTTAAGTGATTGGGACTTTGAAGGCGATGCCGGAGATAAAACCAATGTATCGTTAGAGCTAGGTTATCACTTGGCCAATGGCGGCCAGATCAAAGTTAAACCCAGCTGGTACCACGAAGACATATACAAAAACTTCGGCACCTTTGTGCCCGGAATTGGCAAGCTTAAAAAAGTCAAAGCCGAGCAAGCCACCCGCAAAAACATCTTGCTCGCCTATAGTCAGCCAATTGCCAGCCATCTTGACCTATCAACTTGGTACATGCATGAGCAATTTGAAGATAACACCTCGCAGGATACCTTGGTCACCCCCGTGGTGGATCAAAGCCGTCGCAGCCTAAGCAAATTCGACAAACTAGAGCTACAACTTGACAGCGACTATTTTGACCAACACTTACTCACCGCGGGTCTAGTGGCATACCGCAGTGAGCTAAGTCAGCAGCAAGTTAAACGCAGCAATAATGGCTCACCCGATACTTCTAGCGAATTAGGTGGGCGCAAGCAGCGCGATAATATCGAGCTGTATCTGCAAGACGACTACTTCTTAAATGAACAATGGGAGCTGTTGCCCGGCGTCAGGCTGCAACACGATTCTGACTTTGGCTTTCATGCTGCGCCTAAATTTAACCTGATGTACAGCCCAACCGCGTTAGCCGATCTCAACGGCAGAATTCGCGCCGGCGTTGGCGCGGGCTATCGTGTCCCCACCCTAAAAGAGCGCCATTATGTGTTTGACCACAGCGCCCTCGGCTACATGATCATCGGCAATCCAGATTTAGTGCCGGAAACCTCGCTAAGCTTTCAGCTAGGGGCACAATTGCAACCAAGTTCAGCGCTTAGCCTAGACATCAACCTATTTCATAATGAAATCAAAAACCTGATTGATACCAGCTACGATGAACAAGCTTCTAACGAAGCCGCGCTCAGTATCTTTAAATACCACAACGTTAACAAGGCCATGACCCAAGGGGTCGATTTAAGTGCCAACTATCAATGGCATACCGACTGGCAAACCAACCTTTCTTACAGCTATTTGAACAGTGAAGACAAGGCCACAGGTAACAACTTACCCAGACGCCCCGCTCACTTAATCAAGGCCAAGGTGAACTATCACCTCGCCGCCCTAAACACAGATTTCTCTTTGTACGGTAACTACCAAACCAAGGAATACTTGGATGGCGACAACCAGCGCCAATCGCCCGACTACGCCACCCTAGATTTTAAGGTTAACTATTTTGTTACCCCGCAAACCAAGCTGTTTTTAGGTGTCGACAATCTCACGGATACCGTGCGTGACACGCCCAGTAATGGCATGGATTTTCGCCCCGAAGTGGGCCGCTTTATCTACTTAGGACTGCGCCTTGAAGGCTAGCTCTACTGATTTTATTAGGAAAGGAAAACACACGATGCAACATAAGAAGAAACTACTAGCCCTTGCTATCAGCTCAGTATTACTCAGTGCCTGTGGCGGCTCGGGCGGTAGCGACGCAAAAGACAGCGATCAAGGTGCAGTCACCCCCACTCCAGCGCCCACGGTAGAGCCAACCACAGAGCCAACACCAACGACCGATTTTAGCTACGTTGAGCTAGACGCCACCGATGCGAGTCAGCCAGCCCAGCTCGATCTATTATCGGGCGCCACCGTGACCGACAATAGCTGGCACATCGGGTATCAAAAATACGTGGGCTTTAAGCTCAACGGCGGCCTGTCTGGCAGCGGCAAAGTATCTGGCTGTATTGCTCATCAATACAGTAACTTATTTGATGATGCAGGCAATGCCGTGGCCGCTGAATTTGAACAACTGACCCAAGCAAGCACCCAAGTCGACTTTACTGCGGTAACGGCTGAAGCCTGTAGCGATTTTGTTAGCGACAGCTTAATCACCCAAATTAAAACCGCCGATTGGCTTGATGCAGATTACAGCAATGGGGCTCCCGTCTATTCGGCTAAAGCAGGCAACGGTTGGATTATTCGCTCCGCCAGTGGCGATCATTATGCCCGCGTTAGCGTCAAACAAGTTGCGGTAGCATTTGGCCCCACCACCAGCCGTAAACTCGTGCTCAGTGTGGAAAACTGGGACGCCAATGCCCAGCAATTTAGCCCAGCCGTTGATTCGCCTGAGCTCGATTTTTCAACCACCACGGCTTACTGGGATTTAGAAACCAACAGCCTAACCACACCAGAGCAAGGCTGGGATCTGAGCGTTAAGGTAAGCGGTCGTGATTACCCATTGCAAGTGAATGGCGGTGCATCTGGTAACGGTAAAGCCGGCGTCGGTGCGGTTAGGGTTGCCAATATCGGCGCCGTTACCGACCCAACCGATACAGCCCAAGTGTATAAATACTTTAGCGATCGCGCCGAGGGCATCCTAAGTAAACCGGGTAGCTACGGTCCACTGGAATACAGCGTGAAAGGCCAACACAAAATGTGGCCCACCTTTACCACTTACTTAATAAAAGATGAAACAGCCGACGCCACCAACCCACGCCTATTTAAGGTGCAAGTGGTGAGTAACTACGGCACAGATGGCGCGCAAGCCAGTGCTAATCTGGTATTGCGTTATCAAGAGCTGAAATAATCCGAGCCTGATTAGCCACCGTAAATGCCTCCCTATCGGTTAGGGAGGCATACTTACCTTCCATGCTCGTGGTAACTGCATCGGCATGGCTAAGCGATATTAAGCTATCGTTTTTAAAAATTATCATTCAGCCTAATGAGCAAGCTTGCTGTAGGAGGTTCACACTCACAGCAAGATAGTAACCATTTGTTTTTAATTAGCTTTAACTTTAAAACTCAGTTAAATTAATTGGCATCTAATTTGGTTACTAACTCAGCATTAGCCAAGCGGGCTTAATTTTTAGGGATGCTAGATGCGTATTGTCTTCTTATTGCTATGTTTCTGGGCGCTGCCAAGCGCAAATTTAGCGGCTGAAACTGCACCAGTTATCACCCCCACCGCACCCATGTTAAATTCGCCGCCAACTAATCCCGATTGGCTCTACCAACAATTGCTGACAATGCAAAGCCAACTCGCCCGCTTAGACGAAAAGCTGCAACAACAAACAGCCATAGGCAAGGATGTAACAGCACTCGAAACCACACAACAAGATTTAAAAATACAGCTAGCCAATTTACTCACCAAACTCGAAGCGCAAGAGAAACAGCAAACTAATCAGCTAAATGGGTTTGATGAAAGGCTTGCAGATATGAAAGACTCCTTTAATTGGTGGCTTTTCACATTGACAGTGCTCCTAGCCTTTGGTGGTTATATCGTTTACCAGCTGAGTAAAAAAGAAGCTGAAGATGTGGCAAGCGCACAAATGAAAAAATATATTAATGAACATTCAGCTGAAATTTTAGATGGCGCAAAAGCAGCTTTAGACGAAAAAATTACCGAGCTCAACCCTTCGATTAATGAATTAAAAGAGTACCTTACTGAAGCCCGTCAAATAATCGAAGATAAGAGAAAAGAAGTTGAAAGAGCGGCAGATGACGTACAAAAATCAATCACAGAGATGCAAGAACCAAATCCCGAGTCATTAAAAATCCTAGAGAATAACACCAAGAAAATAAGCCAAGATCATGCGACCGCAAATGAATACTTAAATTTTGCACAGGTCAGTTACGGGAAAAAGAACTATGCAGAGGCTCTAAAATACTTAGAGTTAGCTCTTCACGCTTTGAGCGATAATGAAAAACTAACCCGACTACATGCTCAATTACTATGGAACAAAGCAGTTACATATTCCAGATTGCCAGATATCGATGCTAAATCTAAAGCATATGATGAATTAATAAATACCTTTGAAAATGTACAAAATGAAGACATTCAAGAACTAGTCGCACGAGCCATGCTTAACCAAGGCGTGACTTATGGGCAACAAGGTAACCCAGAGGCCGCAATCAACAACTATTCAGCAGTGATTACGCAATTCAAAGATGCCCAAAATGAAGATATTCAAACATCCGTCGCACAAGCCATGCTCAATCAGGGCGTGACTTATGGACAACAAGGTGACCCAGAGGCCGAGCTCAACAGCTATTCAGCAGTGATTACGCAATTCAAAGATGCCCAGAATGAAGAGATTCAAGTACTTGTCGCGCAAGCGATGTTCAATCAAGGCGTGACTCATGGGCAACAAGGTAACCCAGAGGCCGAGCTCAACAGCTATTCAGCAATGATTGCGCAATTCAAAGACGCCCAGAATGAAGAGATTCAAGTACTTGTCGCGCAAGCGATGTTCAACCAAGGCATGACTTATGGGCAACAAGGTGACCCAGAGGCCGAGCTCAACAGCTATTCAGCAATGATTGCGCAATTCAAAGATGCCAAGAATGAAGAGATTCAAGTACTTGTCGCACGAGCGATGTTTAACCAAGGCGTGACTTATGGGCAACAAGGTGACCCAGAGGCCGAGCTCAACAGCTATTCAGCAGTGATTACGCAATTCAAAGACGCCCAGAATGAAGAGGTTCAAGTAAAAGTCGCAATGTCTATGGTTAACCAAGGCGGGACTTATGGGCAACAAGGCGACCTAGAAGCCGCCCTCAGCAGCTTTTCTGCAGTGATAGCGAAATTCAAAGACTCCCAGAATGAAGAGATTATGGTTCAGGTAAGTAGTGCGCTGGCAAATAGCGCTGAGCTGGCTATGTTAGTTGAAACACCCAAACAAGTGCTTGCACGTGTCGCTGAGGCAGAAGCTTATACTAGTGACCCACAGCACTTCGCTGTGATGCAATTTCTGCGCTTTTTACTGGCAGATAAAAGCATTGATGATGTATTAAATGCGATAGCGGCCATCCCCAAAGAAACTGAATTAACTTGGCAGTTTGCTGAGATTAAAAACTATCTAGATACTGATTTCACAGGGGAAAAACAGCAGCAAGTTCAGGCTTTAGTTGACTTTTTTGAACAACATAACGACCTTGAGCAATTACGCTTACAGTTGGAATTAGCACAACAAGCGACTGGTTCTTAAACAACACGCATCTTGGATAACTTCAGAGCACTGTACCTAAGGGCTTACTGTTGAGTAGATATAAGCGTGAAAAACACATAAAGCCTATTTAAGGTGCAAGTGGTGATAGACTACGGCACCGATGGCACCCAAGCCAGTGCCAATCTGGTATTGCGTTATCAAGAGCTGAACTAATCCGAGCTTGATTAGCTGCCGTAAATGCCTCCCTATCGGTTAGGGAGGCAAGTATGCCTTCCATGCTCGTGGTAACTTGGTAGGAGCTGCAGTCATGTGGGAGCTGAGCTTGCTCAGCGAATCTTCCCCTATCTGGTAGGAGCTGCAGTCATGCAGCGATTAGCCCCTAAGGTGCATGTATGTTGCATGTTCATCGCAGCATGACTGCTGCTCCCACAGGGCTAATCTTTCGCAATCGGCTTATGCCCTTCGGTTAAATGAACAAAATCAACTAAGTCCTCGCCAGATACTTGGAACGCTTGGCCGAATCCTTTCACAAATAATCCTTGCTGCGGGGTTAGTTGGAACAGCACAAAATCTTCCAAACCACTTAAGCCAGTGACGATCTCACCAAAACGCTCGGTCAGCAATGCAATCACTTGTTGCCATTGCTCGGTGTCGCGTTCAACCACTTGCACACTCGCGTCAAAGGTTAAACGCTTGCGGGCAAAAATGCTTTTGGCCTCGGCTTCATCTTCAATCAGCATCAAGGAGACTTTTGGCTGCGCTAATAAATTACGAGCATGGCGGGCAATTTGACTGATCAAGATGTAATAGGCTTTATCGTGCATGACAAACGGGGCGTAGCTGACATTGGGCTGGCCAAGCTCATCTACCGTTGCCAACTGTAAGGTTTGGCATTGCTGGCGAAACTCGGCGATTTCAGGGCCTAAGCGCCCTTGTAAGCGTTGTTGTTTTACTTCTTTTTCAACTGTTTGGTTCATACTGCTGCTACCTGTAACTGCTTAAGGTGTTGAAATTTTTCAACTTGATCTGGGAATAATTGGCGCTTATTGTCACGGCCTAGATAGACTTTAAAGATGCCCTGACCGCTGGCGCTAAAAAAGCCGATAAAGTGACTGTCTTTGCCATTAAATGGCTTGCTGACCAAGGCGATATAGGCGACTTCCGTCAGGTTTAAATGACCGTGTAACTCACCCTCTCGCCCCATCAGGTTGTAATAACCATGGGCATTTTTGCCTTTGGGAAAGTTGGCTTTTATTTCAAAAATAGAGCCCTGATTGTGCACTATGGTGGTCACTGGGCCCCATTCGCTTAACTGCTGCAAAATAGCTTCGGCCGCTTCACCGGCAATGGCGGTGACCATATTATCGGGCAGGGCTAACACTACCTCGCCTTCACTCAGGCTTAGCTGCTGCGCCATGCCTGCAGGATGCAAGCCCGGCTGTTGCGCCAGCAAGTTAGCCACTTGCTCTATCATGGCCGCTGAGATGGATGACTTAGAATAAACTGGATACACAATAAAACCTCATTACAAACTAATTCTGTTCACTAGTTGAAACACCCAGTGCAAACATGTGCGACAATTTATCGTAAATGATAATTGATATCAATTGCATTTAACTCTATTATTGGCCGAAATTTTCGCTCGAGGATGTTTTGATGCGTGTATTAACCCTATTATTATTTGCTTTAACTATATCGGCCACCACCCAAATACAAAAAGCGCAAGCGCATGATGCGCCGAGTCAAACAGATCCTAGCGACAATCGAATTATCAGTGCGGGCGCCAGCATCACCGAAATAATTTACGCTTTAGGCGCCCAACAGCAATTAGTGGCAACCGACGTCACCAGCCACAAATGGCATAACGGCACCCTGCCCAATGTCGGCTATCACCGCCAGTTAACCACCGAAGGTTTACTGGCATTAAATCCTTCTATTCTGATTGCCAGTAACGAAGCCGGTCCCGACACGACCCTACAATTACTTCGCCAAGCGGGGGTCGACGTGGCGATCCTTAATCAGGGGAATCACATCGTTGACCTGAAACAGCGGATAGAACAAGTGGCCGAACGTACCGGTCACACTGCACAAGCAACCAGCTTGCTGGCTAAAGTCGATGCCCTCGCCAACCAATTACAGCAACAGCTTCCCGATCCCAGCCAGCAGCAAAAAGTGGTGTTCTTATTAATTCGTGACGGCAGTCCAGTCAGCCTAGCAGGGCGCAACACACCCGCTGATACCATCATTCAACTCATGGGCGCCACCAACCCAGCGGCTGCGCAGATAGAATCATACAAGCCTGCCTCAAGTGAAGCCCTGTTGACCATGGCGCCCGATGTCATTTTAGTCAGTCAGCGCAGCTTACAACAGCTAGGTGGTGTTGAAGCCTTACTCACCGCCCACCCTATGCTAGCCGCGACACCCGCGGGGCAAAAACAACGCATTTTTAGTATTGAAGGCACCAGTTTAATTGGTGAGCTGGGCATTAGCAGCCTGCATGAAGCGCAGCGCTTACATAATCTTGTCTACGGCAACTAACCATGCAGGTGCTTCGCTATCAACCGCGCTATATTTTTGTGCCTGTGGTCTGTGGTTTAGTCGCCACTGCGGTGGCCTCTATTTTTATCGGCCCCATGCCTATCTCGCTAGCAGAAGCTTGGCAAGCCATTATCCGTCAAGATGTCGCCCCGCATGTTAGCTTAGTGATCCAGCAAGTTCGGATCCCGCGCATGCTATTGTGCCTTGCGGTGGGGGCTATTTTGGCCATGTGCGGCGCTGTGATGCAGGGGCTATTTCGCAACCCCTTGGCCGATCCCGGCATCATTGGGGTTTCGGGCGGGGCGGCGTTGGGCGCAGCCTTAGCCATAGTGGTCTTTGCCCCTATGGCAGAATTTTATCCCCTGCTACTCACCTTAGGCACAGTACCCATCTTTGCATTTATTGGCGGCAGTCTGGTGACGCTTTTGGTGTATCAGCTTGGAACCAGTCAATACGGCACCTCGGTGGCCATCATGTTACTGGCCGGTGTCGCCATTAGTGCACTAGCCGGAGCCGCCTTAGGATTACTCAATTTTTATGCCGACGATCAGGCGCTCAGGGATCTGGCCCTATGGTCAATGGGCTCGGTGGCGCACACCACTTGGGAAAATATCGCCCTCGCGTGGGCCACTTTAGCGGTGTTACTTTACTGCTTACAACAAGATGGCAATAAGCTAAACGCGTTTTTACTCGGTGAAGCCGAAGCGCGCCATATGGGCATCGGGGTGGAAGCACTAAAGCGTCGGCTGATTTTATTATGCGCCGCGGGGGTCGGTATTTGCGTGTCCTTGTGTGGCATGATCGGCTTTGTTGGCTTGATCATCCCCCATTTAGGCCGAATGTTAGTCGGGCCAAACCATAACTTATTGATTCCCTTGTCGGCCTTATTAGGCGGCTTATTATTGCTGATTGCAGATACTTTATCGCGCACCTTAGTCAGCCCCGCCGAACTCCCTGTCGGCATCATCACCGCCTTGGCGGGCGCGCCCTTTTTTATCGCCTTGTTATTTCAGCAGCGAGGCAAGATGTAATGCTTAATCTATTTACTAAACCTTCAGACACCACGCTTAACTTTGCCGATATTCACACCGCTTATGCATCGCCGTTGCAAGTCGATAAGCTTAGCTTTAGCACGTCGCAGCAAACCTTGGTTGACCAAGTCAGCTTTAACCTTAAGGCCGGTGAGATGAGTGTGATCCTTGGCCCCAATGGCGCGGGCAAAAGTAGCCTGCTTAAGCTTATCAGTGGCGAGCTTAATCAAGGCGGCCACAACATTCGCTTATTTGGTCAGCCACGCGATATTTGGCCAGCCCACTTGCTCGCGCAACACATGGCTATCTTGCCCCAATCAAGCCAGTTGAGTTTTGCCTTTAGCGTGCAAGAAGTCGTGGCCTTGGGTGGCTTATCATTGCCCCTCAAACATTCCGAAATCAATCACTTGGCCAAAGAAAACATGCTGGCCACCGACGTCTTTCATTTGGCGAACCGCGCTTACCCCAGCTTATCGGGCGGAGAAAAACAGCGAGTGCACTTAGCGCGGGTGCTGACTCAACTCAGCTGCGCCAACCAGCATGGTTTATTACTGCTCGATGAGCCAACCTCTGCGCTGGATTTAGCCCAGCAACATAAGGTTTTAGCGCTATGTCGGCAAATGTGTCAAAAAGGCATGACCGTGCTGATGGTGTTACACGACCTTAATCTCGCCGCGCAATACGCCGATCGCTTGTTGCTGATGCAAACAGGCAAACTCGCGATAGACGGCGCGCCAAGCAAGGTTATCAACCCAGCAAACATCGCCAATATCTATGGTCACAAGGTCAAGATTGAGTATCACCCGGTCCATCACTACCCCGTGATCATGAGCGCCTAAAAAATTAAATACACGCGAATAAATCATACTAATATCAATAAAGGATATAGCGATTTAATGGGCAAAAATCCTTCGTTATGTCTTTATCGCAGCATGACTGCTGCTCCTACCTATATTGGTTGCTTAGGTAGGATTTTTAAATCGCGAATACGTGCACCTTGTGTGTTGAGTTTGTAGATCGGTGTACTTGTAGGACCTGAGCTTGCTCAGGGAATGAGTGTCGCTCGCAGTGTAAATATAATCCACATTCATCATGGGCTTGCGAGGTGAACATGAGAGCATTAGTAGTAGACGACACTATGTGTTTAAGGCACATACTGCTTCATATGTTACGTGACTTTGGTTTTGCGGAAGTGGAAGAAGCCGCTGATGGCATGCACGCTTTAAAACTGGTTAAAGCTCATCCGTTTGATTTAGTGATCACAGATTTAAACATGCCTAAGCTCGATGGCCTAGCCTTGCTCAAACAGATACGGAGCAACCCCTTTACCACCGACTTACCCGTATTAATGATAACCAGTGCGGCCGATAAAGAGCATTTAACCCAAGCAATTCGCGCCGATGTGTCAGGTTTTTTAGCCAAGCCCTTCAACCAGAACGCACTAGAAAAGCAGCTAAAACGCATCGGATTTAAAACCAAACCAGAGAAGGTTTCCTAACGTCAGCCACTCGCTTACTGAATCATAGCATTAGCTGTTAATTGAACTGGGCGAGCTTTTACACAACACAAACAGCAGGCTGAGGTGATTGCTAACTTTTTACAAAACTCATTAATTTACTACTAACATCAACCAAATAATCATACCCATATTTATTATTCTCAAGCTTTTTGAAAAGAAAATCAGGTAAATCATGATTATAA
>NZ_JBKFDK010000031.1:0-42366 GCF_046452435.1 Motilimonas thetidivivens | reverse complement strand
AAACTGCGCAAAAACTGTTGAACAATACGAGGAGTCCATATAAGCGATTTTATCAACATCATCTAATGATGCTTTTCTAACTCTAAACTTCATGACGTCCTTATCTGACAATGCCCAGCTCACCGCTCGCAATAATTGGCGACTTTATGCGTGCTTTTAATAGTTTTTAAGTGATACTAACATCACTGCCAACAGCATAAAGGAGTCAACTTCTTGCCAAAGTGCACTACTGCCCTTTGAAATGCGTTCACCATTAAATATAACCCTAGACACGAAACTCTTCTAACGCAGAAACGGCCGCTTTAGCTTTGCTGCTTTGAACAAAAATATGATCGTGATAATAAGCGGCTATTACGTTAGCACTAATGCCCTTTGAGGCTAACTTGCTCGAAACCGTTGCAGTAAGGCCGACAGCCTCTAAACTAGAGTGCACAGTTAAAGTGATTTGGCTATATATGATCCCTAGCACTAAAACTGGACACGCCACTAAGCAACTGTAACAGGACCCATGTCTTTTAGCCGCTGCTTGTTATACGCTGCCCTCGCTCTCAACTACCAGCACACGCACCTCACCTCTTGGATAGGCTACATGTTCCGTACCGACAGAAGCAAAGAAGATGTCTCCAATCTCTAATACGGCTATTTCTTCAGCGCCATTTACGCGATAGTGCATGTCTACTACACCATCCAATACGACAAATGCACCAAATCTTAGCAAAACCAGCCAGCCCTAATACTTGCCTATCACTGTGATTCCCCTTGAGCCTGCGCTTGTTTTGGCGTTTGGTTAAACTCTTTTTTTATAACAACTGGTGAAGTAACTTGGCGAGTTAAAACCGCAGCGCAGGCGAAATCTTGGATGATTAACTTTTCGGATAATTACTGCTTCGCCTTGCTTTAACTCTGTTTATTTTTCAACTTGCTTGGTCGCCACAGTCATAATCAGTACTCATTTTTATCCCAACTCCTCAGCAACGGCTACGATTAAGTTACTCAGCCAAATATGCGCCGGGTTATCGTGTTGTCGACCATGCCAAATAATTGAAGGAGTAAAAGAGTCAATGTTAAGAGGGTGCGCCAATACTGCAACAGGAAGCGCACTGGCAATTTGCTGCGCTAATCTACTTGGCAGTGTTAACACCATATCCGTTTCTGCCACTAACATGGGCGCTGCTAAAAAGTGCGGCAACCGCACCGCTACTCTTCGTTTCAGGCCTTGCTTAGCTAAGGCTTCATCGACTGCACTATTGCCCATCCCCGTGATACTCACTGAGATATGCGACAATGAAGCGAACTGCGCCACAGTAAAGGGCTTAGCCAGTACCGGATGATCGCGGCGAACAAGGCAAACAAAGTCTTCATTGAACAGCCTGCGTTGATAAAATCTTGCCGGTAAATCATCATAAACGCCAATCGCAAAATCTGCCCCGCCCTCAGCGACCAAATGAATGTTGCTACCCGCCCTAGCCGGGATCACTAAATCCACACCCGGCGCATGTTTGGCCAATTGAGACAGTAACTTAGGCATCAACAGCGCGGCTAAATGATCCGCTGTAGCAATCGTAAACCGACACTGCGCCGAGCTCGGCTCAAACGTAGCTGGCGCGACAATGGCTTTTGCATCTTCGAGTAGCCTCGCGACTGACCCCGACAATGCTTCGGCGCGCGGCGTTAACTCCCAACCTTGAGCAGTGCGCACAAATAATTGGTCATTAAATAGCTGACGTAGCCGCGCCAGCCCTCGACTTGCCGCTGGCTGGCTCAAGCCCACCATTTGCCCTGCTACCGTGACATTACGCGCGGTTAAAAGTGCGCTTAACAACTTGAGTAGGTTAAGGTCAACCCCATTTAAATCCATTTTAGACATACCTAACATCACAAACATGCATTTTTATTATGTATTTTCAGTCTATAAGATCAGCGTTATTGGTTCTATAACAATAGTATACCCAAACAACCTCGAGATGCAGGATTCAGAACATCTTGAAGTTGCTTGGGTAGAGATAACGGGAGAAAAAATGACTAAAGCAGAGCTATATGCAGTGACAGGGGTGAGTGGTCGTACAGGAGCCGCCACCGCTCAAGCCTTAATAACAGCAGGCAAACAGGTGCGCGTGGTCGTACGCGATGCAGCGAAAGGGGCGTATTGGCAACAACAAGGGGCAGAAGTAGTCATTGCCGATTTAAGTAATGCGGCGATGCTGACTAATGCACTGTCGGGTGTAACCGCGGCCTATATCGTCAGCCCGCCGCAATACTCACAGCCCGATTTATTTGCACAAGCCGAGGTGATGGCGAACGTGATTGCCGACGCAGCAGTGGCGGCAAGGCTACCTAAGCTAGTGGCGTTATCGTCGGTCGGTGCCGAGCAAGCATCAGACACAGGTTGGATTACGATGAACAGAACTTTAGAGCAACGTTTAAGCCAAACAGATCTAAACCTCGCTTTTTTACGTGCGGCTTATTTTATGGAAAACTGGCAGCCATTAATCGCATCAGCCAGAGCGCAAGGCGAGTTAGCCAGCTTTCTTGCTCCTCTTGAACGTAAAATTCCGATGATCGCAACCCAAGACATCGGCGAAATTGCTGCCCAAGTACTTTGCGAGAATTGGCAGGGAACAAGGGCGATCAATTTGACCGGCCCCGCCGATTATTCACCCCATGATGTTGCCCAGCACTTGGCTGCGCAGCTTCAGAAACCGATAGCTGCGGTCGCCATACCTGAAAGTGATTGGCAACAAGCCATGTCAGGACAAGGGTTTTCACCCGCGGCTCTTTCAGGTTTTATCACGATGACACAGGGCCTTAATTCCGGCCATATTGCCTTTAATAACAAGGATAGTAATGAACAACGTATTGGGAGAATTACCATTGAAACCGTGTTCAAACAGATGAATGAATTGATTTAATTAGGGAAAACGAACCAAGCTGTGAGGCCTGTTTACATCAATATCTGGCCTCACAACAATGCCCCCAGATGATTTAATAAATAATCATCGAATATAGGCTGACAGTTTTGCATGCTTAAGGGCAAGGTGGAATAGACATTGTCAAGCAAATACCCTACAAGCCCAAAATATACAGCCTACCGTGCGGTTTGGTAGCTTTCCTATCACTCGTTCTGCTTTTAGTTGAATCTCAGACAGCGTAAAAACAGGACAGGCAGCGTAAAAACAGGACAGGCACTTTTTATTGCTAATAAATGGCCCGAGGAATACATGAGGTTGTGGGTCACCCATCACTTTTTGCGCTAACTGACATCCCCATCAAATAGCTAGGGATTTAGATGGCTGTCCAGTTATATTTTATAGTTGAATCACTCTTAAGCAACTTGCTCCACCGCATGGTTGAGGCTAAAATGACCACAATAAAGACCACTTAAGAGACCTATTAGATGACCGCTAGAATTTTAGCCGATGTTGCTGCAAGCATTACCGAGTTGAAAGCTAACCCTATGAAAGTCGCAACTAGTGCTTACGGCGAACCTGTTGCTATATTAAACCGAAATGAACCAGCATTTTATTGCGTACCTGCCGAAGCGTACGAAATGATGATGGACAGACTCGAAGATCTTGAACTACTAGCGATTACTAAAGAGCGAGAATCTGAAGAGAGCATTTCGGTAAATATTGATGACCTATAAACTCGACTTTAAAAAGAGCGCACTCAAAGAGTGGAAAAAGCTTGGCTCTACTCTGCAACAACAATTTAAAAAAAAGCTAATCGAGCGCCTAGATAACCCACATATTCCGGCTTCAAAGCTTTCTGGATCTGACAATATGTATAAAATTAAGTTGCGTCAATCTGGTTACCGACTCGTTTACAAAGTTGAAGACGATGTCATCATTGTCACCGTCTTAGCAGTCGGAAAACGCGAACGTAGCGATGTTTACCGTAACGCAATGAAAAGGTTAGACGATTGATTGGGTATAACTTGTATTATACGTTTTTCTTGGTAAACCCACACGCTATCGCCTAGGCTACCCCCATTAATTGGCGGCTAACTCGGATCCCAGAGGAAAACAAACCAAGACCCAACTTAACCCCCGTAACTCAGTAGGTTGATGATTTTTGTGATTTTATATCAATGAAATAAGAAATCGATGTAACCAAACCGAGACTTTTGCAATTTATTTACCGCGCCAAAACTTGGCAAAACCAGCCAAGGCCTAATACTTGCCTATCACTCTGCTTCCACTCCTTGAGCCTGCGCTTGTTTTGGCGTTTGGTTAAACTCTTTTTTATAGCAACTAGTGAAGTAACTTGGCGAGTTAAATCCGCAGCGCAAGGCGATTTCTTGGATGGTTAGCGGCTCGGATAATAACTGTTTCGCCTTGGTTAAACGATAATTACGCAAGTATTCATTCGGGGTGACATTGGCAATGGTTTTCAGTTTTCGTTGCAGTTGCTTCATGCTAATGCCCGATAACTCGGATAAGGTTTGCACGCTAAATTCGGGGTCGCCATAGTGGCTAGCAATCAGCATGTCGATTTGTTTGATGAAGTCATCGTCTGAATCTGGCGAAGGTTCAGCAGTCTGATATTGGCTCACTTTGGTGGCCATATTGGCCACCGTATTCACCACGATGGCCTTCAACTCGGCCAGTTCAAAGGGTTTGTTTAGCACATGAGAAACCCCTGCGTTAAGCAATGCTAGCCGCAATTTAGGATCGGTTTGTGTGAGTAATACCAGCACCGGAATCGACATAGCGCAGCCTTGTTTTAATTCCTCACACAAAGGCAGTGCTTGCTCAAAATCAATCAAGATGGCACTGGGCATGGTTTTATTAGCTAATTTAACTAACTGGCTAGGTTTATCCAGTGTAATGACTTGATAATCATCAACAAATAAGCGCTGTAAAAACTGCGCCATACTCACATCTGCGCTAGCTAAAAGCAGTTTCGGTAAACTGTTGCCAACCTGTTTATGCTGCTTCAACCATGTCGGTAAATCGCCCCGAATGGCTTGTTCGCGATGCTCGGTTTGCGCTGTTGGACGGTGAGCGAAACTCAGCTCTATCAAGCTAAATTCGCCACTCACGTGTTGAGTGATCCGTATTTTTGCCCCGAGTTGCCTAACCGCTTGGTGCAATATTGCCAATCCCAACTCATCCAATTGTAGCGCGTTGGTGGCACTCATCTCACTAATCGACAAGCCAATAGCGCCCGATTGGTCGCTGCTGATATGGACTGATTGAGTGTAACACCATAGCTTGACTTCACTGCCCCACACCCGACCATAGACATTAATGCGTGAATGGGCTTTGGCTTTCGTAATCATATAACTCAGCAGCTGAAATATAACTCCCTCAAGCTGAACCAAGTTACCTTCGACCTGACTTACTCCGCGCCATTGAATAACAATATTGTCACGGCTCATATCCGCAGAGCCACAAACCTGCTCAGCCACCTGATGCACTAACTGTGACAGCTCATAGTGCCCTTCACTCATGGCAAAATGGCCTTCACTGGCTTGGCTTAAATGAACTAGGCGATCCAATTGCAACATGACTTTGGCCGTTTGAGTTTCAATTAATTGCAGCTGCTCTAGGGTTTGTTTCTCACTGGCTTGTTGCTTCAACAAGGCAACAGGGGCTTGGATCAAGCTCAGGGGATTTTTTAAATCATTGGCGATACGCGCAAAGGCATTAACGCGCTGCAACAAGAGTTGCTCGATGGTCTTGGTACGCAGCTTAACTTGGCCGCGAAGCTGCTTGGCTTGGTTGTTGGCCATTTTTAGGCGTAATTGGGTGTAACCAAACACCAATAGCGCAAACGCCAAGATATAAATTAGCCATGCCCAAGAGGTTTGCCAAAACGGCGTCGCGACTGTGATAGCTAACTGTCCACGACTGCCATTCCAATTATCCAGTGATTTACTGGATTCTACTTCAAACACATATTGGCCGGGTGGAAGATGATGGTATATCGCCTCATTGTGTGCCGGCTCAGCTAAGTTCCAATGCTGATCAAACCCCGTTAGACGATAACGAAAGTAAGTCGGCGCGTGTCCAAAATCAAGATCAGAAAAAGCTATCTTTACGGTGGCATTATCGTAATCAAGCCCAAGCGCCCCCTCAGGTTGCGCCACACTGTGCCACTGTTTAGTGCTTAGCCCACGCTCGTGCATCATTTGCGTTTTAATGTCACTTAGCATAACGGGTAAGGAGATTTCGTCTTGCTTAAGCTCAGTGGTATCGACCGCCAATAAACCATTAACCGAGCCCAGTAACAGCAACGAGTCAAGCTTCTCACTGGCACCATTAAACTCATGAACAGGTAAGCCATGGGCTTGACTGTAAACCGCCACCACTTCGCCATGGGGGGTGACTTTAAGTAAGCTGTGCGCTTGACTAACCCAGATGTGCTCTCCAATAGACACTGCTTCATAATAAGCGCCGCTGGGGTAGTCTCTTTGCGCACTGAGGATCTTGACTTCCCCCTGACCGGGTTGGTAGGCCACTAACCCATTGCGATTACTCAACCACAGTGCGCCATTTGGGGCGAGAAAGATATGGCCAATAATATCAAGCTTGAGTGGTTGACCCAGAAAGTTTAACGGCTGAGGTTGGTATTCGTATCCCCTTGCCCCATTTCCGGCAAGGCGAAATAACTGACCATCAAAGGTACCTAACCACGTTTCTTGTCCATTTACTAATACGCTTGAAACACTGGCCAATGCCGGCTCGGCACTGTCCTCGATAAAATGAAAACGCTCGGCGGCAGGATCATAGTATGCCAAGCCAAATTCTGAGCTGGCCAGCCATAAGCGGTGGTCGAACACAAAGAGCTGACTAATATAAGTGGCCGCTTCACCATTGGCGACTTTGACAGCAACAAACTCAAACCGTTGCTCTGCTGAAATGTATTTTGCTAAGCCACGGTTGGATGCAAACCAAATATTGCCCTGCACGTCTTGTTCGATATCGACAATCACACCTAAATGTTGGCCTGAGGCTGAACTCGGCCGCCATTTTTGTACGCTTTTAGCGACAGGGTCAATTCGGCTTATCGCGCCATCGGCCAAGCCTAACCAAAGGGCGTTGTTAGCATACTTCAATGACATCACTACATCATTGTCCATCATGCCTTGGTACTGGTTATACAATTGAAATTTAGCCGCTTGCGGTGTTAGTCGGCTTAATCCGCCTAAACGAGTGCCAATCCATAGCACCCCGCTGCGATCAAAATACAGCTGGCGTATATAGGCATCTTTAAGCCCTTTTGACTCGCCTATTTGGTGATGCACATATTGCGCCGCTAACATGGCTGGCGACCATTTATACAGGCCTTGGCGAGTGCCAAGCCAAAGCATGCCTTTGCTATCGATAGCAAGTTGAGTCAATCGAGGAGTGATGCCCAGCGCCTCTTTGTCATAAAACAAACTGGTGTTACTGGCCACATCATAACGATAAATCCCTTGAACGCTGAGTAACCAAACAATGGTATGACTCGTCGAGACTTGCTCCGCTGCAATGGCGATCAATTTATCCTTGGGTTGCAAATCTAACGCTATCATTTGACTGTCGGCACCGGCCTGCTTTAGTGCTAAGGCTTGCTCATAAAGCAGCCAAACTTGGGCATCGGCGGTGACGGCAAAATCAACGATAAGGTCGCTGGAATGCGCCAGCACTATGGCTTGCTCACTATAATTCAGAGTATCAAAGCGACTAATGCCATGAGCACTTTTGAGCCACAGTGCGCCATCGGCTGTAGCGGTAATACTCCAAGGACTTTGAATATTGCGTTGATGTACCTGAGCGGTTACGGCAAAACGTTTAAAATCATCGGTTTGACTTTGGTAAAGATTTAAACCTTGTGGCGTGAGAACCCAAAGCCGTTGCTGGCTATCCAGTACCAATCCGGAAATGTAATTGCCCGATAGGCTATTGTCATCATTGACCGAGTAACGGTATTGCTGAATTTGTTTGCCATCATAACGATTCAACCCATCTTGAGTCCCGATCCACAAGTAACCTTGTTGATCTTGCACCACGGACACCACGGTTGCCTGACTGAGTCCTTGCTCTAGGCCGATAGCATCGATTAAATGCGCCCCTTGAAATGGCAAAGCAGTAGCGGCTTTGACCCAGCACAGGAAGCAAATATAAAACAGTGCAAAAACTTTCATCATATCCTTTGACGCGAGCCTTGATAGGTCAATGTTGGAGCTATGGGTGCACAACTCACTCCATTTTGGAGTGGCCAAATTGGAGCAATATGTTAGCAAAATGTCAACGAATGGCCGTGTTAACTGAGACCTTCTTGGGATTAAAAATGAAGAGGGCCAATGGCCCTCTTGTGCTATTTACAAGTTAATCGGTTAATACAACCGATACCGATTCAGCTAGCGATCTAGCTAGAAATTTAGCTAGTGGTTTAGTTACAGCTTTTAACAAATGACCACACTTGCCATTGACCACTATTGGCCGCAGGTGATTGACCTTTAGTCCACCAGTTGGCTTTGTATTGTTTGCCGTTTTCGACCGCTAATTTGCCTGTGGTATAAACGGTCGAAGCACTCCAGCTGTCACCACAAGCGCCGCTTGGTGGCGGTGTTGGCTCAACCGTAGGCTGTGGTGGCTGAGTTGGCGTAATGGTTGGTACAGGGGTTGGCGCAGGTGTCGGCGTGGTCACTTGGGTATAGCTGGCCGTTAATGCCACACTGGTAAAGTCGGCGTAACCGCGCAGCATGATATGTACCGTGCCACTGGCATTGTCTAAGGTACAAGACTCACTGTTACCGTCTTTGTATGGGCGACAATCGTAGCTTGTTAGCGTGGGTTTAGTGCCTTGTTTAACGTATAAGTCGGCATCACCGCTACCGCCTGAGATAGCAACGCTAACTCGGCTGTTACTTGCAACATCTATGCTGTAAAACACATTATTGTCTTTAGTGCCATTCACATAAACGGTTTCACCGTTGCTTAGCTTGGTTTTTTGCGGTGGCTCTGGCGTAGGTTGTGGCGTTGGCGTGGTGCCATTTGGCTTACCGTAAATGGTTTGCAGCGCCGCGATATCGTGCTCCGTTAACATAGTACGTTGACCTAGCGCCGAGTTAGGTACATTGGGGTTTTTCGAGGTAATGGTTGGCTGGCCATTAACACTAAATGCGCGGTAGCTGTAGTGCATAATTGAACGCACGTCGTATGGCCCAACCGATGCGGTTACTGCTGCGCCTTTTTTGAAGTTATTTTCGCGGCCAACTTTAATGTTTTCCCAAAGAATGTTGACATGCTCATCACGATCGGCGCGTGATTGCTCGTGGTAAAAACCAAGGGCGTGTAAAAATTCATGGGCAACAATACCACGGCTACCACAACCACTGCCGATAGATAAATCTTGTTTACCTCCCGTGCGGCCCACCATCGAATAACAACCGTCACCACGAATAATGTTGATATAGCTAGACTCGCCGCTGCGCTCAACAAAGGTCACGTTAGCCGATTCTTCTAACCATTTCATGGCCGCTTTGATAGTGGTCACATCCCCAGCGGGCACACTCGAGTTAATCACATAAGGCACCACGCCATTTGGCCATGTCGTGCGACCGCCCCATGACGCTTTAGCGCCCGGTGCATCACTAAAAGATTGCAATTCAAGTGGGGTTGCACCCATCCATTGTAGCTCTTCATGCTCACCTAAAATGATGTCGCCTTCATATACACCTAGGTCTTTGCCATCCAGTGTTTTGAGTTCATAGGCCACTTCTTCGTTAGAGCCTATAATGGTTGCAATTTGCTCACCTTGCGAAACAAATGCCGCATTCACTTCCGCTTCCGTTTGCGCATTAGCCGCCAGTGGCGCCAGTGCCACACAAATGGCGATTGGAGTCATTTTTATTTTCATTTTTTCATCCTTGTTTGAGGCAAAAGCCTCGTCGTTACATTGCTTCCCTGCGCCACCGCATGCCGTTAGCTATCCATTCTGGCATCGCTATTGGTCATGGCGCGGGTTGGGGGAATATCCCCCCTGATTAAGGGGGATGTTCCCCCCCAATTTAAATTAGTTACATTCACCTAACGCTTCCCAGCTACTCCAAGCGTTGCTTGAGCCGGGGGCTAGCGCGGTGGAATACCAAGTGGCCTGCCAGCGTTTATTGGCATAAACAACTTGATCGCCCGGTCCGTAGGATTTAGCTTGATCCCAAGCCTCTCCTTGACATGACGTACCTGGCTCAGACGTTGGAGCTAATGTCGGAGTCACTGTTGGCGCTATGCTGGGCGTTACGCTAGGCGTCACACTTGGTGCAATGCTCGGCTCCACACTAGGCTCTACGCTGGGCTGCGGTGTGCCATCGACAACTTGCCATGGGCCCCACTGTGATGCGCCGGGCTCAACCCCTTTATTCCACCACTGCGCTTGATAAACCTTGCCTTGATAAAGCACTTTATCGTTCGCCAAATAAACCTGACTGCTGCTCCATGGCTCTGGTTGTCCTGGGCCTGTTACTGAGTCAGAAATCGACACTTTTTGGCTAATTTGATGAGTAGCACCTTGTTGATCAGTAACCTTTAAGCTGACGGTGTAAGTGCCCGCTTGCTGATAGGTATGCTGTACGTTTTGGCTTGAGGTTGAACTCAGCTCAGCGCCATCACCAAACTGCCAAAGCCAGCTTTTAATTTGCCCATCAGCATCACTACTTTGATCAGTTAGCGTCAGGCTTAAACCTTGGCTTTGCGCTTTAAAACTGGCTACCGGTGGCTGATTGGTTGCCCCTGATGTGGCGCTCACTTTAAGGCTGACGCCCTGATAATCTTGATAGCCATTAAGCACGATATAAAAAGTACCGATGGCCGCATTTTCGATCACGCATTGCTCGTCATTGCCGTTCTTGTAAGGTCTACAATCGGCATTAGTGCCACTTGGACGCGAGCCAAACTTCACCAATAAATCAACATCGCCGGTGCCGCCTTGGGTTGTGATGGTAACTTGTCCAGCGGACTTGTTTTCAAACACGTATAAGGTGTCTTGGCCCTTACGACCGGATAAATTGGTTTTGGCCTGATTGTTAATCAGCTCCACGCCTTGGTTTGGTGCTGCGCTAACCACAATCTTTTTCGTCAATTGCTCAACAACACCTGAGCCATTGGTTACTTTTAGGCTAACTTGATATTCACCGGCATTGGTATAGGTATGGTTGACAATAGCGCCGCTCGCCTGTTGCTGATCGCCAAACTGCCATTGATAATCAAGTCCAGATCCCAGTGACTGACTGGCATCAAAACGACACACTAAGCCATCACAATTGGACTCAAATATTGGTTGCGGTGGGTTATCATCCACTACCACGGAGCGACCTGCGTTATCTAAACCCAGACGATAAATGTCACCTATCTGAGCTGCTTGCCATATGCTCAAGCCGCTAGGCAGTGCTAACGGATCTTGTGCTCTAGCCTGTTGGCTCAGTGCTTGTGGACTACCCGAGAAGCGCGCAGTGCGAATAAGCATTTGTTCGCCTTGCATCTGGATAATTTTAAACTGAGCAAAGCTGCTTTGATCTGCTATCCAAGGTGAATAGCGATCCGCAGGACGCGTCGGTGCGCCCCAGCTGCCTTCACCTATATAAACAGTACCGGCACTGACCTGTTCCATGTCATTACTGGCGGGCTTAACCGGCCAAGAGTATTTAACTAAGTGGCTATCTGACTCGACCGCCAGATTCATCTTCTTGTTGTAAAAATCCCCTGCCCATTCAAACATTTTGCTGTTGACATAGCTTTTCGAAGTGGTACGAGGGAACATAGGCTTGTGGTATTGGCTAATGCGCCATTGCACTTGGCCTCCAGCCTGAGATAAGTCACTGCTTAGCCAGTTTTTTTGTTGCAACCACTGGTTTTGATAACCGGACGAACGAAATTCGGTATTTAGGGTGTAAACCCGCATCTGATCGCCGCCGACATTAAAGGCATAATAAGTGTCGTTTAAATCACAGCGACCATTATTGTCACCATCAACCCCAAACACCTTACAAATAAAGGTATGATCATTTGCCTCATGGTTACCCACGGTCGGCACGAGTGCAGGAATCGATAAATAATTCACGCCATTGACTTGGTCTTGGCTAAAGGTGCTTTGCCAGTCAGACAACCACTGCGACACTTCATGAGCCTCGTTGCCATAGGTTAAATCACCGCCAAACATGACAAATAAGGGGCGAACCTTGCTGACCAGTTTATTACCCGTTCTTCTCATGCTGGCATTACTGCGCGAATCCCCGCCCGCGACAAAGGTGAAATTAGTCGGTGAGCTAGGCGCGGTTTTAAATGAGTAATGCTGACCACAGCCTTGTTCGTCACACAAACGAAAATACACAGGGCTGTTCGGCGTTAGATTGCGCAAGCGGACAAACTCACTGGTCAACGTCGAATCAAAATGTCTGCTCGCAAATGGACTAAGCTTGCGCCATGTCGCCTCATCGGCACTTTGACCATAGAGCACATAGCTATTGGCACTATTTTGCTCAGGTGTAAAACCGATGACCGCGTTTCGCGCCGGATCTTGGTCCCACACCACGCGAACTTGGCTTGGTGCGGCGTAAGCGTAGGAGCTAACGCCCAGCAAGGTAGACAGGCACAAGGTGCCTAATCTGAACTTGGTTGTTTGTTGCATTATTTACATCCTTGTCTAGTTTATTGTTGTTGGTCGAACATTAATTTTTTGCTGTTTTATTAATGGGGTTATTCGCTGGCTTAGCAGCCAAAACAGGTCCACTGACGAGTCGCAGCCACGCCACGCCTTGCGCGCTTAAATGATTGATTTCGCCCGTGCCAAAATGCACCGTGATGGGCTGGTCTAAGGCTTGATCCCACTGGGATGTCCAATATGGCCCCCTAACCGTGTTAGGGAATAGTCCAGCAGGCACCAAGGCTCGCCCGTGGTAGGCGCTATAATCGAGCAGGCTTTGCAACTCACTCAGATTAGGCAAGCGCCAATCAGATACACCGCAATACTGGATATGGTTAAATAAGTTAATCAGTTGCTCGGTATCACAAGGGGCATAACCATCAGCTAAAGCGCAACTGCCACCGCGCGGTGTACCTTGCTGCTGCCAAAACCATGAATAGGTAGATTTATAATAATGAGCCCCCTCTTGAACCGATTTAACCTCCCAAAGTAGTCCGGTTTCATTATCCCGCACGCAATGCCAAGGGCCGGATTTTGGGGCGATGGAATGTCCTTGCTGATGTACCTTTTGATACCTTAATGGCAGCTCTTGTGCAGCCGCGCAGTGCATCAACATACTGGCGCTGATGCCTATCGCCGCAGCTATTTTCAGTGGCCTATTCATCCTTGTTGCTCCAACACCAGTTGCCAAGGTTGCTGTGAATAGCTGTGACGGGTTTGACTGGCATCAAACGACGCAGGCCAGATATAGATGCCGGATTCAATATCAAGGTCGTGCTCGGAAGTCGTTTGCTTATTACGGGCAATTTCTAATTGCCAATAGCCGTTTTGCCATGACGCTACCGCGCGCACATCAGCGCGATCACCTTCGAATTGATCAAGCAACAAAACACTGGGGATTTGCGTGCCTATCGGATAGGTATCAAGGTGTTCGCTGTAAGCTTGCGTGTCCCACCAGCTGATCGCGTATTGCTCTAAGTCGCTATCGCTCGACTGCTCATCATGGCGACGGCTAAGAAACTTCGACATAAACTCAGCTTTTGGTAATCGCAATGGCACCACGGTATCAGACTCAAACCACTGCCAATTCATGCGATAGCCTCCTGCGTCTTTGGCATCCGTTTGATATCCCGCGGTATATCGGGGACAGTGATCACACGGTTTTACCGGCGCAGCAAAATGATCATCATCGAGTACCGACATATGGCTTAACCGCGCGGCTTTCCATTGCCAGACATCGACTAAACCTTGCTCCATATAGTGATAACCTCGACCTGAACGCGATTTGGGCATATCAGAGCGCGGCTGTTCGCCTAAATGAATACTGCCAGCTGCGCCAAATCGGGCGGAGGTACTGAGCATGACAGCAAATTTATCCTCATAAAATTGACGCTCATCATCTTGGGCAAATCCCTGCTGACTGACTTGCCAGCCTTGGGCCGTTTTAATCAAGGGTAAATGTTGGTAACTTGGGTCTTCATCTTGCCAACGAAATAGAAAGTAAATCACGTGTTGATCATGCACGGTGCGCGCACTCACCTTTAATTGCTGGCCTTGATTGGCTCCCTGACCTAACCACATCACACTCTCATCAACGCCCTCCCACTCATTAGCATGACCATCAATTTGGATCGGCATATCGTGATACTGACTAACTAACTTAGGAGTGAGACGGGGGTAATAAAAGAGACAAATAACCGCAACGATGATGCCCAAACCCAAAGGTAAACATTGTTTTAATGGCGCACCTCGGGCAATGAAGATAGCCAAAGTAGGACGGATCCCTGCTTGCAACTGCAGCCATATATGCAGCATAGCCAATAGTGCTACCAGCAAGGCTAAGTAGTAATGGACTTGAAGCACAGATAACAGCGCCACACCTTGCGGGGCTAAATACAGCACCACACCCGACAATATCAATAGCGGCAAAACAACTTTTAATATCTGGATCATCAACCGTCGGGATTTAACCGCGGCTAAGGGTTTGTCACGCAACAGGATAAACATCGCATAAGCCACAATGACCCCAATCCAGAGTAAAGCAGCAACACCATGCCAAAAGAAAACATCCCCCTGAGGCATTAACCATTGGCTTAGGTAAATAGCGTGTTCGCTATCTTGAGCCAACCTCAACCCAGAAAAGAAACTGATCCCTAGCGCGACCATCGCCGTGATGTGGATCACCACTAAGGGCCAACGCGTCGACCTTAACTTCATTATTATTACTGCCTCTTATTTCTTATATTTAATGCGCACTAGCTGTATATATAAAAAAGATGAACTATCCATGACATCATAGCCTTAGGCATGACATTTCAATGTCAATTAAGAGACAAGCCGAAAAAGCTTCACAAACAGTAAAAAAAACAACAAATACGACAGAATGCAAAAATAACGACAAATAAAAACAATTTAAAAACAGCAGCTTAACAAAAACCTCTCCGTTCAGTCTCGAACAAACAGAAAGATTCAAAAAATAATGAAAAGCTGCCAAACTCTTGGTTTTTATTATTTTTAAGACATTACATGCGGGACTAATGTCACAAGCTGATAACAATATTCATAAATAATGTGCTTCCAATGCGTTCCCAATAATTAGGTCATGGTTCAAGTTCCGGAGCTTTAACCCAGGGAAAACGAATGAATTTTTTTTGAGCGTTTAGTGGTGTTTTCTTAGACGAATATCTGCCGCAAGGATGCGGCAGTTAAGTCATCATCAAGTATTGAGGGATGATTTCACGGAGTTTCGTATAAGAAAATTCCACTTTGTTCGCTTGGTTGATTGCATTTTGTACACTCATGCGCTCGCCCTGAGCTCTAACCTAGCTTTTAACTGAATCAAAGACGGCAAAGCTTTTATGCTTGGATTAATTTCGTTACAATCACCTAATTAACTGCCATTACTAAATCACAACTGTTTAGGTACCTATGACGAGCCCTGCCCCCCCATCTTCACTTATTGATTCCGTGACCGTTAGCTCTGATTCAGAGCAAGACTTAGGTATGGTTACCGGACGAATCCATTCTGTTGAGACCTGTGGCACCGTTGATGGTCCTGGCATACGGTTTATTGTATTTACCCAAGGCTGCTTAATGCGCTGTCAGTATTGCCACAATCGCGATACATGGGATACAGAAGGTGGTAAAGAAGTGACCGTGGATGAGTTAATGAAAGACTTGGTCCAATATCGTCACTTTATGAATGCCAGTGGCGGAGGCATCACCGCCAGTGGGGGTGAGGTGATGTTACAACAAGAGTTTGTTCACGCATTATTTAGCCAAGCCCAAAAAGAAGGCATCCATACCTGTTTAGATACCAATGGCTTTGTCCGTAAAATGACGCCATTAGTTGACGAAGTACTTGATGTGTCTGATCTTGTGATGCTAGACATTAAACAAATTCACAATGATGCCCACATCGAGCTAACGCATGTGAGTAATAAATACACCTTAGCCTTTGCCGAGCATTTAGCAGAGCGTAATCAGCCAACTTGGATCCGCTACGTGGTTGTACCGGGTCATACCGACGATGAGAAGTCGGCTCGCGATTTAGGTGAATTTATAAAACCAATGAAAAACATTGAGAAGGTAGAGCTGCTTCCTTACCACGAGTTGGGTCGCCATAAGTGGATAGCCATGGGCGAAGAGTATCCTCTTGAAGGTGTTTCACCACCATCTCGCGATGTTATGACCAAGATTAAAGATATTCTTAGCGAATACCACGACAACGTTATCTTCTAATGTTTACGACAGCGTCGGCACCCGTTATTGAATTTACCTTACTTAGTACGGTCGCCGGCGTCACATTATTCTGTGCCATCCTGATCATTGGTTACCAACAGTATTTACGCTCTCCCCTCACCCCAGAGCTGCAGCAACGTTGCCTTGGTATCGCACTGGCTCTACTTCCCATTTGGTATTTAAAAGCCGGTATTCATGCGGGCTTAGAAATGCACTTTTTAGGCTTAACAGCGGCCACCTTAATGGTCGGTTGGCGTTTAACTTTTTTGATCGCAACAGCCAACCTAATACTGCTTAACCTTTGGCACGCCAGCTCCCCAGCCCAAACCGTCATCGAAATTCTGCTTGGAATAGGGTTGCCTATTTTGGTCACTCAGCAAATATTGCTGTTGTATCGCCGACACCTACCTCGCCATTTTTTCGTTTATGTCTTCTGTTGTGGCTTTTTTGCTGCTGCGCTGAGTATGCTAGTCCGCCATCTCGCGTTAGGCTGCTTTTATCTAATTGATGGCCAATATCGCCCCGAAGCGGTAATGCAAGATTACCTCAACCTGTGGCCATTAATGTTATTTCCCGAGGCTCTACTCAATGGCATGGCGATTAGTTTAATGGCTACTTACAAGCCAGAGTGGCTGAATTCGTTCGCGCCCGAGGATCTAAAATAGGCTTGTTTTTATATAAAAATGACCGAATTACCCCATCATTTCCAAGCAAAAACTCATTTTCGACTTAAGCTAAATCTATAAACCACATTTTTACATCGTATTTATTAGGATTGAACTATGAAAGTGTCATGGAAAGTGGTGGGTGCCTCGTCAATTGTGTTGGCAGTCACAATCAGCTTATTGTCTTGGTTCCAATATAAAGAGATGTCTAATAACCTCAGAACTCATTCATATGGCTCGATAGTGGAGTCAAGTGATGCATTAAACCTGCAAATTACCCACTGGTTAAATGGCAAGTTGGAACTCATCAATCTAGTCGCTCAGTTTATCGACACTGACTTTAGCCCCCAGAATATTCAAGAGGCATTTGATAGCCCCTTATTAAAAGATGAATTTTTGCTTATCTTTGGTGGTCTTGATACCGACGGCGTCGCCATTACGAATGATCCAACCTGGCAGCCTGATAACTGGGATGCGCGAAAACGCCCTTGGTATAGTGTAGCCAGAGCGGCTAAAGGAGCAGCCATCACCGAGCCTTATGCCGATGCAGTGACCAAAGATATTCTTATCTCTGTGGTGGCTAAGCTTTCCGATAAAGGAAATTTCATGGGGGCGTTTGGTGGAGATTTAAACCTTAAAACGGTTTCAGATGCATTAAACACGGTGAATTTTAATGGCTCGGGCTATGCCTTTTTACTCAGTAGTAATGGCAAAATCATATCTCATCCCAATTCAGACCTTAACGGTCAAGACTACAGCCAAGCGTTTAGCGGTACTAAACTTCCCCTTGAATCATCGATTAAAGAAGTCGACGTCGGTGGAAAATCACTATGGGTCAGTTTTTCGCCATTAAAAGACCTAAAAGGGCTTGATTGGTATCTTGCCGTAGTGGTTGACGAAGATATCGTTATGGCTGATGCCGAAGCAATTGCTTGGAAGTCCTTGTTTGGTGGTCTAATTAGCTTGTTAATTGGTGTGTTTATCGTAAGTACCTTAATGCAACGTATCCTTCGTCCAATTGGCTTATTAAGTAGCTCTTTAATTGAAATAAACAGCGGTAACGGTGATTTAACCAAACGTTTGCCAGTATTATCCAACGACGAATTTGGTGATGTGGCAGATCAGTTCAATAAATTTGTAGCACAGCTGCAAACCATGATCACCCAAATAAAATCCATATCCGATGACATCAGGCACAGTACTTCCCTTACCAGTGAAGAATCGCAAAAAGCCGAGTCAGAGTTAGCCACGCAACTTGCCGAGTTAGATCAACTCGCCACCGCCATGAATCAAATGGCTTCAAGTGCGGTGGAAGTCGCCAACAGTGCGCAAGTCGCCGCTCAATCGGCGCAAACCGCAGATACTGAAACAGCCAACGGGGTGGCCATCGTATCCAGCGCTAGCCGCTCGATTCAAAATCTGGCTAAAGAGATGGACAACGCCGTTGCCACCGTCGTGGAATTAGCCAAATACAGCGACAACATTGAATCCATATTATTAGTGATCACGGGCATTGCCGAGCAAACCAATTTGCTCGCCTTAAACGCGGCCATAGAAGCCGCCCGCGCGGGTGAAACAGGCCGGGGGTTTGCGGTAGTGGCCGACGAAGTTCGTTCTCTGGCTTCTCGTACGCAGCAATCCACCAGCGAAATAAAAACCATGATAGAGCAGCTACAAAGTGGTGTGCGAGAAGCGGAGTCAAAAATTAAGCAAAGCCGAGAATTGGCCAGTGATACATCTGAAGAAGCCAATAAAGCCAATGATGCTTTGGATGTTATTCGTTCGGCCATATTGCAAATTAATGACATGAACTTGCAAATTGCCGCCGCCGCCGAGCAACAATCGGCCACATCAGAGGAAATTAACCGTAACACCACTAACATTCGCGACATTAGCCAAGATGTGTCTAACGGTGCATTAGAGCAAGTCAACCATTGTCGCGCGATGGAGCAACAAGTTTCAGAGCAAGATAAATTACTGAGCCAGTTTAAGGTTTAACGACACTCAACATAAATCGCAAACGAAGCTCCTCCTAGGGTCTGTTGATCTTTTGAGCTTGTTTTTGCAGCGATTTGTTGGGTATTTATACAAGGCAGCGGCTTTGTGGCATAGTGAACTACGCGAAAAGTCGCTAACGCAGTAGAAATGACCAACAAACGCTGTCCTACGGATTCGGCTAAAAGCGTTTTGCCCGTCGTTGAGCAGTATTTACTTAGAATGCTAAGCTACACACTGCTCGCCTTGCTCAAAACGCTTTTATCTCGAACAAAAATTAACCACCAAAGATCAACAGACCCTAGCGTGAGGAGCTTTTTTGTCGCACTAAAAATAATCAATCAGATCGCGATAGTAAGGGCAAGTCTCAAGTAAATGCTGATGATTGCCCATGGCGCTGATTTGGCCATCTTCCATCACCACTATTTTATCCATCGCTGCCAGCATGACGGGTTTGTGAGTGACCATGATCAGGGTTTGCTGGGATTGCGCTAAATGATGAAACAGCTTCGCCATCAGCTGCTGCTCTGATAAGTTATCCAAGCCCTTACTGGGCTCATCTAAAATCAACACTTGGCCATCACGCAACAATACTTGTGCAAGTTGCAGCCGCTGGCGTTGTCCCCCAGATAAACCTGCGCCTGTTTCTCCTAGCCAAGTGTCAACCCCCTGCTCTAGCGAGTTGATAAAGTCTAATAAGCCAACCTGCTCACAGACTCTTTGCATTTGCTCATGGGTCACATCGGGATTAGCTAAGCGTAAGTTGTCAGCGATAGTGGCATTAAAGATGTGCCCCGTTTGACTCATCAAGGTGACATGCTGCCTTAAATCTTCACGATCAAACGCATTAAGATCCGTCCCAGCTATGCTCAGCTGCCCTACAGGAGTTGGCCAAAAGCCCATCAGCAAGTTAACCAGTGTGGATTTTCCTGCGCCACTGGGGCCGATAATAGCCACCTTTTGACCGGGCTGAATGCTAAGGGATATGCCTTTTAGCGCGACTTCTGTTTGCTCAGGGTAACTAAACTGCAATTGGCTAAAGACAATCTCGCCCTTGGTTACCTTTTCTATGCCAGCAAATTCAGGCCTTGGCTTGTCGACAATTTCAAACAAACGCGCCGCACTGGCTAGGGTATTGGGTAATAACTGACAAGCGAGTGGCAATGCCATCACGGTTTCAACACTCACTAACATCAACAAAGCTAGACTAGCGATATATTCACTTGCCAAGTGTCCCTGCTCAACCTGCGGGATCAAGATGATAAAGCTAAAGATAACCAAGGCGTTGACGAGCAAAAAGTTGGCGCTGTTAGCCAAGCTGCGATACCTCTGTAACGCAACTTCAATATTTAATAAACGTTGTGATAACCCCAGTACATGCTCGGTATATTTTGGTGTTACCTGATACATGATCAATTCACGCAGGGCAAATATGCCATCAACTAAGCTCAGTTGCAGTTGATTATTAACAGCTAATTTTTGCTGAGCTTGAGCCACGCTGACGCGATAAGTGACATAGGGCAAACCTATCCCAAGTATCAATAACACACCAGCTAATACCAAGGCTAACGTCACGGAAAAATAGGCAACTCCCGCACACACCAGCGGCACACTGACAATTGCCACGGTAAATGGCAACAAGATACGCAGATAAAAGTTATCCAAGTTATCAATATCTTGCTGCATTCGCGTCAACAAATCAGCCGATTGGAATTGCACCTGATAGTAAGGGAGTAAAGGTAACAACTTTTGATAAAAGTAATACCTTAACTGAGCTAAAATCCGAAAAGTCGCCTCATGGGTGACCAGCCGCTCGGCATAACGTCCAGCGGTTCTAACGATGGCCAAAAAGCGCACCACCGCGCCGGGGGTAAAATAGTTAATCGAAGCGCCCGTTAGCCCCGCCATCGCCATGATGGTCAAAAACCAACCCGATACCGCCAGTAAACTGATATTAGCTAACAAGGCAACCAAGGATAACAGTGCGCCCAGCGTCATTACCCCAAGTTGCGGCTTCATCAACCTAAGTAAGCGAACAATATTAGTCATGGCGACGCTCCCCTGAAGCAGACAATGCGCCATAGTCACCCACATTTAACATGGCATGGTACAGGCCACCTTGTTCAAGTAATTGCTGATGCGTACCTTGCTCAGCGACTTGACCTTGCGCTAATACAATAATGGACTTGGCTTGCTTAACCGTATGTAAACGGTGAGCAATCACTATCACCAAGTGGGTTTTCGCATATTCGGTGATGGCCTCAAGCACTTTAGCTTCACTGTCTTTGTCCAGATGACTGCTTGGCTCATCTAACACCAACACGTCAGGCTGATGATAAAATGCCCTTGCCAATGCCAGTCGCTGACTTTGGCCACCTGAAAGCCCAAGCCCTCCTTCCCCTACTTGGGTATTAATGCCTTGTGCTAGGGAGTCGACAAAATCCTTCAACCCTGCTTGTTCGAGTGCTTGCTGTGCACGGCTCGCGTCAATGTCTTCACTCAGGGCGAGGTTATAACCAATCGAGCCGAAAAACACTTGCCCTTGCTGCGCTATCCAGCCACAGTGATGTAGCCAAGTGTCACGTAACACAGGCGTTAATACTTGCTGATTGATCAGAACTTGACCACTCGCTGGAGTTTGAAAACCCAATATCATATCAATTAAGGTTGATTTTCCCGCTCCGCTGGCACCCACAATGGCATATAAGCCGGGGCCTTCGATGTCCAAATTAATGTCCACTAAGGTGTTACTGCGTCCGGGATAAGCAAAGTTTAACTGCTGACAGCTAATTGCAAATGGCGCGGTTAATGTTGGCGTCATTGACTGCATGTTTGCTGCACCATTTGCCGCAACATTAGGCTCAGGCTGCTCCAGCAGCTTGATCATATCTACCGCGGCTGCCGCCCCTGCCATTTTGGCATGGTACTGCGTACCTAAATTACGAAACGGCAAGTAAAACTCAGGGGCCAATAATAAGATCCAAAGAGCTATCACATAAGTGGCTTCGCCGTAATAAAGACGGAAACCAAAAATCACTGCGACTAAGGCGATAGAAATAGAAGCTAAAAATTCCAAAAAGAATGACGACAAAAACGCCACCCGCAGAATTTTCATGGTTTGACGACGGTAATCATCACTGATTGACTTCACTGCTGCCAGCTCTTGGCGCGCGGCATTGAACACCTTTAACTGGGTAAGGCCCTGAATAATATCTAGAAAATGACTGCTCATACGCAGCAATTTAGCCCAGTGTTGCTGGTTCATCGCCTCTGCACGCTGGCCAATTAATATCATAAAAAAGGGGATAAACGGCGCGGTAAACACTAAAATCAAGCCCGCGCCCCAATCAAATGGAAACACCAGAGCCAACACACCAAAAGGGATCACCGCACAATAGGCAACAACAGGTAAGTAACCAGCAAAATAATCTTGTAATGACTCCACCCCTTGATGGGTTAATTGAGCCAGATTTGATTGGCCGAATTGACGACAATAAGCAGGCCCAAGGCGCACCATTTTCGCTAGCAGCTCTTGGCGAATTTGCTGTTTGATACTAGCAGCAGCGCGCTGACTGAAACGCTCACTGAAATAACCAAACAGCGCGCGCAATAAGATCACGCCAACCAGATAACCAAACCAAGGGATTAAATTCGAAAGGGTTTGCTGCTCAAAGATGGCTTTATTGATGATGATAGCGAGCAATGCCATCTGGCCTATCATTAGCAAACCATTAAAGGAGCCAAAGGCAATCGCCTTAGTTAATAAACCATTGGATTTGGTCTTTTGCTGCTTTAGCCAGCGATTAGCTTGCTTTGTTGTATCCTGAGAAAGAGGCTGTGACACGCTAACTCCTAAACAACCGCGCATGGCTGCGCTTTCCTGAAAAGCATAACCAAGGCCAAATTAGGGTTTGACTTAAGTTGGCCAAAACAAGTTAGCCAACATATTGAGTCGTTATGGCATAAATGAGTCAGCAACGTTTGCTCATCAATAGGCTCTGAGCATCACGCTTGAGAGCCTAGCTGCCGATATAGATGGGATGACTTTGCCCTATCTTTTAAAGACGGGCTAAACGTTATCCTCATCTTGGTCTTTAGCAACATTATCGACATGTTGCTGCATTTCGTACCACATTACATTAATGATGCCAAAGGCGCAGGCCAACAGCACACCTAAAATCCAACTAAAATACCACATAGTAATTCCTTATCTAAGGTGACTGGCATTGATACCCGCCACCTTGTTAATTGCATTAGTAAGTCGAGTGACTGTGCTCTGTGATCTCGGCAACGGTAACCCTGCGCCACATTTTGTAATAACACCAAATGGTATAAGCCAATACAAATGGCAATAACACTATCACTGCAATCAGCATTAAATTCAGGGTCATTTCACTTGATACCGCATCCCACAAGGTCAAGCTGTGATTAGGCACCGAGCTTGATGGCATGACAAATGGAAACATGGATGCGCCCGCCGTTAAAATCACCCCAGCATTAGCAATACTGGTCGTAATAAATGCCAGCGCGCCCTTACCGAGTTTCATCAACACGGCGGCAACTAACGCAAGCACCACGCCAGCAATAGGAAACAACCACATAAATGGATACAAACTGTAGTTTGCTAGCCAAGCCGCGTCCGCTAGTTCAACCTGCTTAAGGGTTGGATTAGCAACTCCGCTGATGTCGGCCTCTCCCATAATGTGAAAACCTGGGATCCAAAGCCAAATGCATACGCCGGCAAATACAAACGCAGCCACCAGCACTAATGCGGCAACAATACCGATTTTAGCCGCACGCTCCGCCACCACTTGCTCGGTGCGCATCACTAGCCAAGCACCGCCGTGCATGGTCACCATCGCCACGCTTACCACACCACATAACAAGGCAAATGGGTTAAACAAGGCAAAAAAGCTGCCGGTATAACTCACCCGCATTAAATCATCAAAGTGAAATGGTACGCCTTGTAATAAGTTACCAAAGGCAACACCAAATACTAACGGCGGCACCGAGCTACCAACAAACAATGCCCAGTCCCAATTGTTACGCCACTGTTTATTATCTAGTTTACTGCGATAATCAAAACCAAGTGGACGCAAAAATAGCGCGAACAAGGTCAGCATCATGGCAAAGTAAAAGCCACTAAACGCCGTGGCATACACCAAAGGCCAAGCCGCAAACAGCGCGCCACCTAAGGTAATAAACCAAACTTGGTTACCGTCCCAATGGGCGCCCACCGTGTTAATCACCACACGGCGCTCGTCATCGGTTTTACCTACAAATGGTAATAAGGTCCCCACGCCCATGTCCATGCCGTCGGTCACCATAAAGCCAATCATTAAGACGCCTATGATAGCCCACCAAATTAATTTTAAGGTTTCATAATCAAACATGTCTTACTCCTAGTAATGGCTTTGACGCAAACTGGCATCAGCATTGCTGTTCGCTTGCTTTTCAAAATGATAGCGTCCGGTGTGCAGTGAGCTTGGCCCTTGCTTGGCAAACTTAATCATTAGATACATTTCAATCGCAAACAAAATGGCGTAAACACTTAAGAAAGCAATCATAGTAGTGACCAGTTGACTCACGGTCAGATCTGAGACCCCTAAGAAGGTAGGCAATACCTCACTGATAGCCCAAGGCTGACGACCAAATTCCGCCACAAACCAACCTGTCTCAATGGCAATCCAAGGCAGTGGCAGTGCAAACAAGATGGCTTTTAGCAACCAAGGTTTTTGCTCAATTTGGCGTTTAGCATTGTAGTAGAACGCCAATACAAACAAGCCCAGCATGATCACGCCGCATCCCACCATAACCCTAAAAGTCCAAAACAATGGCGCGGCGGGTGGCGTTGAATCCTTCACCGCCATTTGAATTTGCTCTTCGGTGGCATCGACCACATTCGCGGTATAACGCTTGAGCAATAAGCCATAACCTAGGTCAACTTTTAGTTCATCAAACTTAGCTATGTTCTCAGGCGTGTCTTCACCGTTGCGCAGTTTTTGCAAGTACTCATAAGCCACCATGCCGTTACGAATACGCACTTCGTGCTCCGCTTGTAGATCACGCAGACCAACAACTTCTTCATCGAGTGAGCGCGTAGCAATGATCCCCATTAAATACGGGATCTTAATGGCATGCTCGGTTTCCATGGTTTCATCGTTAGGAAAACCTATCACGGTAAACGAAGCTGGCGCAGGTTGCGTCTCATATTCAGCTTCAATGGCCGCTAACTTAACCCTTTGCACTTCACCGACTTCATAGCCAGATTCATCGCCAAGTAGGATAACCGAACAAATAGACGCTAAACCAAAGCCTGCCGCCACCGAAAACGAGCGTTTTGCGAAAGCCAAATCACGCCCTTTAAGGATGTAATAACTGCTGATACTTAATACAAACATAGAGCCTGCAACATAACCCGCAGCGACCGTATGAATAAATTTAACTTGAGCAACCGGGTTAAATACCAGCTCAGCAAAGCTAGTCATCTCCATGCGCATGGTTTCGTAGTTAAACTCGCTGCCCACAGGGTTTTGCATCCAGCCATTCGCAATCAAAATCCACAGCGCAGAAAGGTTTGTCCCTAACGCCATTAAGAATGTCGCCGCCAAATGCTGGCGTTTACTGAGCCTTTCCCAACCAAGGAAGAACATACCAACGAAGGTCGACTCTAAGAAGAAAGCCATTAAGCCTTCAATAGCCAACGGCGCACCAAAAATATCACCCACGTAATGTGAGTAATACGACCAGTTGGTACCAAACTCAAACTCCATGGTTAAACCTGTGGCAACACCAATGGCAAAGTTGATACCGAACAACTTACCCCAGAATTTAGTCATGTCCTTGTAGATCTGGCGGCCAGTCATCACGTAGACCGACTCCATGATGAACAAGATCCAGGTTAAACCTAGCGTCAAGGGGACAAAGATAAAGTGAAACATCGCGGTAATGGCAAACTGCCACCGCGAGAGCTCCACTAAGGTTTCATTGATCATACTGCGCTCCTAATTGGCAACTTCACCTTCATTCAGACGGTGACTGCGGATTTTTATTAAATAGTTGTTCTTTCATGTTCAGGATCTTGCTTATCCCAGCGCCAAGCTTCATTAAGGTGCTTAATTTCTCAGGAGAAAGTCCCTGTAGCTCACCGGCCCACTGGGTGAGCATCTCCAGTAAATCATGGATTTCTTGCATTTTTTCTAACGCAAAGGCTTCGTCTTGATCGACAGGCTCAGCTAATAAGTTGTCGCGTAGTAACGATAAGGTAGGGTCAACTTCGCGCTTTTTGCGCTCCTCGAAGATAGTATTGGCAAGATCCCAAATAGTGCCAGTCACTCGATAGTATTCTTTGCGATCACCGGGCACATGACTGACTTGAACCAAACGCCATGATTGCAGTTCCTTCATGCCCATGCTGACGTTGCCACGAGAGATGTTCAAGGCACTGGCTAGCTCAGTTGCACTTAGTGGCCGTTCGGTCACCACCAACAAAGCAAACATTTGGCCAACGGTACGATTGAAGCCCCAACGGCTGCCCATTTCGCCGAAATGAAAGACAAATGATTGGATATTGGGTGAGAGGTCCATTTCCACCTTCTTAAACTTTCAGAAATTTCTGAAAGTTTAAATTAAAAAGACGCTTTTGATCAAGATCAATCAGCAGCAAACTAACAGAAGTATTTTGCGAATTTGTTAAACTCTAGCAGTATTCAGGCCTTGTTCTTGCATAGTCAGAATGCCAGCAATAACACCAACAAAAAATGAATAGTAAATTTATACAAAGGGTTACAACAAGAGTAGCAAGGGTATGAGTTCGTAAAGGTGAATGGAAATGAGCATCGGATTGGAGAAATGGGGGGCAGAAAAATTGGAAGCAGGTCAATAGCCTGCTTATTTAGATCCAAATAAATACAACCTAATTAGCCTATTCATCCTCACAGCTGGCAGGCAAACAAAGCAGAGCTAAATGTTACATTTTGATGAAATAACAGTTTAACTCACTTTTCTGAGCCAAAACGACGTCGCACTATGGATTTTGATACGCCATTGATGCCACGTTAGTGGTACCACGTTAGTGAATAAAGGCTTTATCTAAGGTTTTAAAACCTTGATTTAACACTAATGCTAAATCACCATAAGTTGGCTTTGTAACAACAGGCACGCTCGTTTCATCGTTTTCATTCACCTGTTTTTTTGCCAATTTATCTAAAATCTCATGGTACCAACGTACTAAACTGGGTGGTAGTGGGCTCATGGAGCGCTTTCCTAACCAATATAATCCCTGCAATGGTAAGGTAACCATGAATAACACCATGCCTACAGTGGTCGGCCAAAACATCTCGTGACCAAATTGATGTTGTAACAACAAGGTAAAGACCGCCATCATCGGCATGTATTTTTCAGCGAATTCAGTCGTTTTTATCACTCTATTTTCAGGAAACAAACTGTTGAGCTCTTTACGCTGAGGCCAAAGCTTCATATAGGCTTTGCCATTATGTAATTTTCCACCAAAAAACTTCATCTTTACCTGCCTTACCACTTAAATTGGCCATAAAATGAGTCTAATTTGTTAAAAATTGATTTTAATTAACTCTGTAGACGCTTCACTTTGTTATTTTCTTACGTTAGTTGTATCCTTGTTACAACTAAGGTATCTCAAGTCGATTTAACTGTTTTCATGCTCAGTTTCAGACCGAATATAAACCGTGTTTAGCACAAGAAATAACCTGTTTATATGCTTAAGGATACATTAAGTCCAGCAATTGACATAATTTCAATTGTATTCCAAACGTAATCGAAATGTTATTAGGATTTGCCAATGAACAAACTTGTTCTCGTTCTTAACTGCGGTAGCTCTTCTTTGAAATTCGCCGTACTTAACGCCGTTAATGGTGATGAGTACATCTCAGGCCTAGCAGAATGCTTTAATTTAGAAGAAGCCAGAATAAAATGGAAGTTAGACGGCACTAAACAAGAAGCATCATTAGGCGCATTTTCTGCTCACCGTGAAGCTATTGAATTCATTGTAGGCAACATACTTAGCACTAAACCAGAATTGCTTGAAAACTTGATTGCGATTGGTCACCGCGTGGTTCATGGCGGCGAAAAATTCACCAAATCAGTGATCATAGATGAAAGTGTTATAGCGGGTATTCAGGCTTGTGCAGCCTTGGCTCCTTTGCATAACCCAGCCCACCTTATTGGTATTCGCGCAGCGCAAGCCGCATTTCCAAAGCTACCGCAAGTAGCCGTGTTTGATACCGCTTTCCATCAAACTATGCCAGAGTCTGCGTTCCTTTACGCGCTGCCTTATAAGCTATACCGCGAGCATGGCATTCGTCGTTACGGCATGCACGGCACTAGCCATTTATTCGTTAGCCGCATGGCCGCCAAACTGTTGGGCAAAGAAGTTAAAGACCTCAATGTGATCACCGCTCACTTAGGCAATGGCGCTTCACTTTGTGCCGTTAAGGGTGGCAAAAGCGTTGATACCAGCATGGGGTTAACGCCACTTGAAGGCTTAGTTATGGGTACCCGCAGTGGTGACATTGACCCAAGCATCATTCAGCACCTTGTTAACAAGCTTGGCTATACCTTAGATGAAGTGAATAACGTGCTAAACAAGCAAAGTGGCTTGATGGGGATCTCTGAAGTTTCAAGTGATTGCCGTGCTATCGAGCAAGGCGTTGCTGAAGGTCATAAAGGCTGTACCTTAGCACTAGAAATTTTCTGTTACCGTTTAGCAAAATACATAGCTTCTTACACCGTTCCTTTGGGCCGTTTAGATGCGATTGTTTTCACTGGCGGCATTGGCGAAAATTCAGCCAATATCCGTAAAATTGTATTAGAAAACTTAGCTATATTTGGCTTTGTTGTTGACGATGAGAAAAACGAAGCGGCGCGTTTGGGCAATGAAGGCATTATTACCGCAGAAAACAGCCCAATTGCATTAGTGATCCCGACTAATGAAGAATGGGTAATTGCACAAGATTCTGCCGAATTGGTTAACCAATAAAATGATTAATTGCAGCGATAAGTCAATTTATCGCTGCAGGGTACTAATTAGAGCAAAAGCTCAACTACTAAAATGAGGAACGCTTGTGTCTCGTACTATAATGCTTATCCCTATTGGCTCCGGCGTCGGTGTCACATCGGTTAGCCTTGGCATGGTTCGCGCTATGGAACGCCATGGTGTTATTGTTAACTTCTTTAAGCCTATCGCTCAGCCTAAATCAGGTGATACAGGGCCAGAGCCATCGACCACTATCATACGTAACGCAACCAACTTTATCCCGCCTGAGCCATTTAGCATGCAGTATGCTGAAAACATGATTTCAACTAACCAAACCTCTGAGTTACTTGAAAACATTGTTGCTCGCTTTAAAACCGGTACATCTGAAGCCGATGTGGTTGTGGTAGAAGGCCTAGTGCCAACCGCTAAGCACCAGTTTGCTAATGAAATTAACTACCAGATTGCTAAAGCCCTTGGCGCAGAAATGGTGTTTGTTACGCACCCAAGTAACGATTCAAGCCAGCAGCTAAAAGAGCGCATCGAGATTGCCGTGTCAGCCTTTGGTGGCCATGACAACAAGCGCATCATTGGTTGTATCATCAACAAAGTGGGCGCGCCCCTTGATGATCATGAAAAGACCCGCCCAGACCTCGCTGAGATGTTTGAAAATCATCACAAGTCAGGTGCTAATCTTGAAGTGCTGCAAATGTTTGGCAAGAGCCCGCTACGCATTTTAGGCTGCATCCCTTGGAATCCAAGCTTAGTTGCACCGCGTGCTAAAGATCTAGCGCAGCATATGGATGCAACCATATTAAACGCGGGTGAAATGGCGACGCGCCGTCTACAAAGTGTGACTTTCTGTGCCCGCTCTATTCCTAATATGGTTGAGCACTTCAAGCCTGGCTCTATGCTAGTAACGTCGGGTGATCGCAGTGACGTAATCGTGTCGGCGTGTCTGGCTTCAATGAACGGCGTTAAAATCGGCTGTTTGTTACTAACGGGCGGTTACGAGCCTGAGCCACAAGTAATGAAACTGTGTCAAACGGCGATGGAGACCACAGGTCTGCCTATCATGCTGATCAACACTAACACTTGGCAAACCGCTGTTAGACTGCAAAGCTTTAACATGGAAATCCCAACCGATGACGCCGAGCGTATCGAGCTGGTACAAGACTATGTCGCAGGCCATGTTGATAAACACTGGATCGCCACCCTAACGCAAGGCTCAACCTTACCGCGTAAGCTGTCGCCACCTGCGTTCCGTTACCACTTAACTGAACTAGCGCGTGCCGTCAATCGCCGCGTCGTGCTACCTGAAGGTGAAGAGCCGCGTACAATTAAAGCCGCCGCGTTATGTGAACAACGTGGTATCGCAACCCCTATTCTGTTAGGTAACCCTGAGAAGATTCAATTGGTTGCTGCACAGCAAGGTGTGGTACTGGGTGAAGGTGTCACCATCATAGATCCCGTAACGGTTCGCGAAAAATATGTCGCGCCTATGGTAGAGCTGCGTAAAGGCAAAGGCTTGACCGAAGTGGTTGCGCGTGAACAGCTTGAAGATAACGTGGTACTGGGTACCATGATGCTAGCGCAAGATGAAGTAGACGGTCTTGTTTCGGGTGCGGTGCACACAACGGCTAACACCATCCGCCCACCTTTGCAGTTAATTAAAACCGCACCAGGGGCAAGCTTAGTATCGTCAATCTTCTTTATGCTACTGCCTGATCAAGTCTTGGTTTACGGTGACTGTGCAATTAACCCAGATCCAAATGCTGAGCAACTAGCCGATATCGCTATTCAATCAGCCGATTCTGCCGCTGCATTTGGTATCGAGCCAAAAGTGGCGATGATCAGTTACTCTACCGGCTCTTCAGGTACCGGCTCGGATGTAGACAAAGTACGCGAAGCAACCAAAATTGCCAAAGAGCGTCGTCCAGATCTGATCATTGATGGTCCATTACAATATGATGCCGCCATCATGGAAAATGTAGCTAAGAGCAAAGCACCAAACAGCCCAGTAGCGGGTAAAGCTACCGTATTTATCTTCCCAGACTTAAATACAGGTAACACCACTTACAAGGCAGTTCAACGTAGTGCTGATCTTATCAGTATCGGTCCAATGCTACAGGGCATGAGAAAGCCCGTGAACGACCTATCACGTGGCGCCCTAGTTGATGATATTGTGTACACCATTGCATTAACTGCAATTCAAGCATCACAACTTAAAGCGTAACAACCTAAGGCCTTGTTTTACAAGGCCTTATTTTTTCCCTCTGGTTTTATTTTTGTTCTCTTTGGTTTAGCATAGGTTTACCATCATCTCACCCACAGAGTTATACACAGTTTTTGTGGATAGTTTCATTTACATCTAAATCTTACACACACAAATAAAAAGTTTTAGCCCGTAAAGCCTAATATTTATACACAGAAACAAGTATAAACTTACCCGTCATACTCTTATTTCATTCATATAACCATACTTAAACTAGGACTAATCTGTTTAGCATTATTTGGTCTAGTGGATGGGCGAAACTGTTTTAAGCTTAATGAAGGTGCATTGAAAGAGGTATAAATCAATGAATGAAATGATTGAGGGACAAGCATCGCAGCTACACCAGCTACTTCATGATAATAACGATATCACCTTGATGCTGTATCTAGAAGGCAAGAATTTTAGCCACATGCAGCAGCGACAAATTGTTGAGCAACTCAAAAGTTTGAACAACCCCACCTTTGATGACTTAGCGGGGTTGTTAGATCAAAGCCTAATCTAGTCGGTACACTAACACTTTCAAGCCTTTGTCTTTATCCAAGTTTTGAAACACGGGGCCAGGAGCAATCTCGGCCTCGAATGTTAATTGTGGACAATGCTCACTGACGGCTTGGCGTAAAAATTCAAAATCAAGCTCAGGTGCATTTAAACACAACATGGCTTTTCCACTTGGTGCTAAAAGCTCAGGTAATCGGCGAATAATTTTTGGGTAATCACGAATAACGTTGACGCTGCCTTTTTGCAAAGAAGGGGGATCGGCAATCACCAAATCATATGGCCCCATTTTTTTCAGCTTTCCCCAGCTTTTAAATATGTCATGAGCCAAGTATTTTACCCTAGACAAGTCATGCTGATTCAATCTATGGTTGTCACGGCCCACGGCTAAAGACGCTTTACTCATATCAACGTTAACCACTTGGCGTGCTCCGCCAGCCATGGCCGCGACTGAAAAACCACAAGTATAAGAAAACAAGTTTAATACATTAGCCTTCGCAGCATGAGCTTGCACCCAGCGACGCCCCTGCTCCATATCGAAAAACAAGCCGTAGTTTTGGTTACGCCCTAGGCTAAGTTGATACTTTAGGCCAGCTTCGATAGCCACAGGATCGCTTATTTGCTCCCCCCAGAGTACCTCATAAGGCGCTAAGTGACGGCATCGATATTGCACTTGAATACTGCGACAACGTGAGCCAAGCTGCTGTTGTATATGGGTAGTTAGCGCTTCTAACCATTTTGATTCCACTTCACTATAAAGAATAATCAGTACAACAGAGTCAAACCAATCAATGTTAATAAATCGATAATCGGCAAAGCGGCCACCTCGGCCATGAAAGATCCGACATGCCTGCTCTGAGTCTGGCCAATTGAAATGAGGAGCAATAGGGTCAAGAAGTGACATAATTTAACTCAAACAAAAACGGCGATTCTACACCAGAATCGCCGTTTTGTAATGAACAAGAAAAGCCTACGCTTGAATTACTTGGTTGGCTCTATATCACTTACTTCATCGGTATCAGAGCTAAGTAACACAGCAAACCAGCGACCTTGCTCGCTGTTTTCTAAAGCGATTTTAAAAATCATGGTTAATGGAACCGATAGCAGCATACCTACGGTGCCCAGTAGCCAGCCCCAAAATATTAAAGACAAAAAAACCACTAAGGTTGATAAACCTAAACCACGACCAAGAAAACGCGGCTCAACAATATTGCCCATCACCATGTTTACCAGAATGTAGCTTAGTGCGACCACTGCAGCATGGCCTAAGCTGAGTTGCAAAAAGGCAAGAATAACCGCAGGGATAGCGGCAATAATAGAGCCAATATTGGGTATGTAATTAAGCAAAAAAGCCAAAACGCCCCAGAGAATGAAAAAATCAACGCCAATGATCCATAGAATCAGCGATACAATACAGCCTGTTACGATGCTGACAAATGTCTTGATTAACATATATTGGTTTACTGAATGCAGAAACATGTCCAAACTTTTCAGCTTCATATAAGGGTCACGAAACGCTAGGTGAAGTTTTGCTGGCAAGCTCGTCGCCTCTCCCAACATAAAAACAACGGTTAACAACAGCAAAAACACATTTGCCAGCACACTACCAAAGCCAGACAACATATTTGTCACCATGTTCATAGCAATACTGGGGTTAAAATATTCTCTTAAAATATCAGTAGTGAGAATAATATTATGGGCGACTAACCATTGATTTAATCCAATAAAGCGCTCGGTTAATTGCGCTTCATAAGCCGGCAGTTGGGTTTTAAATTCAACTACAGAAGAGCCGACTACACTGCCCAAAATCACAAAGGCAAGCACAATAACAACAATAACCAAGCTAATTGCCAATGTCCTGGGTAAACGTTTGGCCACTAAAAAGTTAATGATCGGATGGCAAATAATTGCAATAAACATCGCAAGCAAAAAAGGCACGACAAGGCTACTTGCCGCTTTTAGTCCCGCCAAACAAATCATAATCGCTGCGGCGATGAAGAGCCCGCGACTGGCAGCTGATTGCTCTGACATGTATTTTCCTCACTATTCTATAGGGTTACCAAAGTACAACACGGCAAGTACAAGATTTGCTAGCAAAATAACATCCTTTTCCGACGATTTAACGTAATACTATAAAATAAATCAAAAATATTGAGGCAAGTATGAATATCTTAATCACTGGCGGCAGCGGATTAATTGGCAGAGCGTTATGCAATAAGCTCAAACAAGAGCACAAGCTAATCGTATTAACTCGTCATCCACAACGTGCCAAAGCCCGATTAGGCCAAGATATTCAATTAGTTGAAAGTTTAAACCAATGGCAAGATCTAAATCAGTTTGACGCCGTCATTAATCTAGCGGGCGAACCCATTGCGGACAAAAGATGGAGCCAAGCGCAAAAAGATCGCATCTGCCAAAGCCGCTGGCAAATAACCCAAACCTTAACTGACTTGATCAAAGCCTCGAGCGAGCCTCCTAGTGTTTTTATCAGTGGCTCGGCTATCGGAATTTATGGCCGTCAAGATGCCCAACCAATCGATGAAACCTTTACCGATTATCATGATGAGTTCAGCCATCAGGTTTGCCAGCGCTGGGAAGACATAGCCAATCAGGTTAAGGAAATTACCCGCGTTTGTACCTTACGCACTGGGATTGTTTTAAGTCATGAAGGCGGTGCATTAAAGAAAATGCTGCCTCCTTTTAAGATGGGCCTTGGCGGTAAGATGGCCTCTGGCTATCAATATATGTCATGGATCCACCTCGATGATATGGTGGCAGCGATACGTTGGTTACTGAGCCAAGATAATTTGCATGGCCCGTTTAACCTAACAGCCCCCCACCCCGTGACTAACCGCGAGTTTACTCGCTATCTCGCGATGGCATTACATCGTCCCGTGCTATTTCCTATGCCTGAGACTGTGCTTAAAGTTATCTTTGGCGAGATGAGTGAAATTCTCATTTATGGCCAAAACGTAATACCCAGTAAATTACGCGAGTCGGGATTTGAATTTCATTACTCTGAGCTAGAGCCAGCCTTGGCCGATATCGTTGATAAACTTTGATTAACCACCAGCACACAACAAAATATGGCTGATGTGACGCTAACAGCAGCATCACATCACAGGTCAATTGGTATCGCTATACCTGATTATCCCCTACGGAGTAAGCAATCACTTGACTAAGGTGGGTAAAGGTCATGCCGCTTTGTTGTTGCAGGCGATTAAACGCATCTTGGCATTGCTGTAACCCTTTTTTGCTGGTTAAACCCGCATCTACATAACCGTGGGCGCGCAAATAGCTTTCGACATCCTTAGTCAAAAGAAAGGTATCTATGCCTAACTTTCGCAAGCTATAAGGGGTGATATTGCCGCCTAAACGTGCGCCATGCTGTTTAAAGTATTGCCACAGTTGCACCCAATCAGACTTTGGCCACTGCAATACAAATTCTGCAACACTGCCGTATTGTTTAGCTATCGCGAGGATCATTTGTGCATTTTGAGGCACGGTAACAATTTTTTGCCGCGCTCTAATAATGCGTTTATCTTGGCACAGTCGCTCAATATGTAGATCATCAAGTAACACCATTTTTTCAGGCTCAAAACCAAAGAAAGCCTCTTCAAAACCCGGCCATTTATTGCGCACCACTGACCACACAAAGCCAGACTGAAAAATAGTTTGGGTAAAGGCGGCTAGAAATCGATGATCGGGAATACTCAAGAGCTCTTCAGTGCTGATAGACGAACTCAGCAATGCCTTTAGCGCCGCTTCCCCGCCTTTACGCTGACAAGCTCTTTGATATAACTGTGTAAAGTCTTCCACTGCGCCTTCCTATTGATTACAAAAAAGTTTCAATCACAAACCAAGATTGCACCTTTAACATTATGCGCTGCCACAAACTGGTCTGAGGCTCTTTGGTTAACACTTGCTGTGTTCCATTGACGGTAGTTTGCCAAATAAGATCTTCGTTCTCATCCAATTTGACTTGATAGCTAACGCGATCAATATGATTCTCAATCGCCTCCACTAAGGCAATGCCAATGGCTTTGGAATGAATCAGCATTCCCATTTCAGTGTTATGTAATACCGAGCGTGGATCTAAATTAAATGAGCCGATAAACGCCTGCTGCTTATCGGCGATAAAGACTTTTGAGTGCAAACTAAGATGAGATGAACCAAACCATTTACGCGAATCAACATATTCTGCATTTAAGGTTGGTTTAAACTCATAGAGCTGAACACCAGCCTGTAATAGGGCTTTGCGATAGTTAATGTAACCAGCATGGACAATACTGACATCATTAGAAGCCAATGAGTTAGTGATGATTTTCACCTCCACACCTCGCTTGGTTAAACTAGCAAATAAACCAACAAGCGCATCATCTGGAACAAAATAAGGGGACACAATGACCAGCTCTTGCTGTGCCGATTGATATAACTGAGTGATCAACGGTGCAATATGGCTTTCGCGAGTAACGGCTTCACGTTCGGTTTTATCAGGTAGGTCGGCATAAATATCGGCCTTGACCCAAAGTAGATGATCCATTCTGCGCTTAAACTCGGCACTGAGAACCACCTTCTCTACAGCTGCGACATATGGATTATTTTTGTCTTGGCGAAATTGGTACTTAAAATTGTCTCTGGCTTGTTGGTATTGGGCTTGACTAATCGTTTGCTCGCCAAGAAAAGTCGCGCTTGGCCACACCAAATGGCTGTTCCAATACTCATCAAACATAGTAGACACTTCAGCCACCACTTCGCCTGTGGCGAGGACATCCAAATCGCGAAATTCGGCATGACTTTGGGCACCAAAATATTCATTTCCTATGTTGCGCCCGCCCACTATGGTGAAGGAATTGTCGACCGTGAAGGATTTATTGTGCATACGGTTATTCACCCGATTTAAATCCGTCATAAAATCAAACGCGCGAAACCGACGATGAGCAAACGCATTATAAAATCGGATTTCAATATTTGGGTGCATATCGAGCAAATGCAGTGCTTGATCTTTACCAGACGTATCCAAATCATCCAGTAAAATGCGAACTCTCACACCGCGATCGGCCGCATCGAGCAATTGGCTTACCAGTAGCCTACCCGTTAAGTCGTTTTTCCAAATGTAGTATTGTAGATCCAATGAGACTTGAGCCGCTTGGATTAACGCAATACGCGCTATAAAAGCATCCATCCCATCAATTAATAATGCAACCCCTGATTTTCCCGGTTGAGCGGCCACTTCTTCAGCAACAGCTTGATTCAGCTTGCTATTTGTAACATTTGTAATAACAAAGGATTGGGGAAGATTGTCGTTGTCGGGCAACTGGGCACAGCCCACCGCCAAGCAAGAAAAGAAAAAAACTAGCCACAGTGACCGTTTACGCATGTCCATTCGCATCCTTTATTCGTCGCGCCTCATGGCGACTTTGTATATCTAGAATAATAACAAATGGTTAGCACAAAAACATGGATGAACATTAGCCAGTTTCCTAGCGTAACTACCTAGCCATTTGATTAAGGGCGTGGTTATTTACAAACAGAGCCACATAACTACCGGATAACAACTAATTTTGCCACTATAACAACAAAATATGCGCTATTGAATGAGATACACAAGGATTAGAAACAAAGCGTTAAAAAAGGGGGATGATGAAACGAGATGGTGGACGATACTGGGCTTGAACCAGTGACCCCCGCCTTGTAAGGGCGGTGCTCTCCCAACTGAGCTAATCGTCCATATTTTGTTAAGCTGGCACTTCAAACAGTGTGATTGTTGAAGTGGTGGGCGATACTGGGCTTGAACCAGTGACCCCCGCCTTGTAAGGGCGGTGCTCTCCCAACTGAGCTAATCGCCCAGCTTAATGTTTGTCTCTATCGGCACTTCTTTAACATGCACGTTTGCTGTGCTGAAGTGGTGGGCGATACTGGGCTTGAACCAGTGACCCCCGCCTTGTAAGGGCGGTGCTCTCCCAACTGAGCTAATCGCCCGATAGAGTATAAAGTTGGCACTTCGCACTAGATTGAAGTGGTGGGCGATACTGGGCTTGAACCAGTGACCCCCGCCTTGTAAGGGCGGTGCTCTCCCAACTGAGCTAATCGCCCAACTTTATATGTAACTTCAAATTTTGCTTGCCGTTCTGTTGGTGGGCGATACTGGGCTTGAACCAGTGACCCCCGCCTTGTAAGGGCGGTGCTCTCCCAACTGAGCTAATCGCCCAACAGATCGTGCTTGCTAAGCCTACCTAAAAGGTAGTGGTGGACGATACTGGGCTTGAACCAGTGACCCCCGCCTTGTAAGGGCGGTGCTCTCCCAACTGAGCTAATCGTCCAACAATCAACGTTAGTCAATAACGACATCCGCTGTGTTTGTGAGGGCGTATTATAGGGAGCAAAGCGCTAGCGTCAACCTCTTTTTTTTCAATTTTGTACGACTGAACATTATTTAATTAATTTGCACAAAAACCCAGCAAAAGGCGTTCTAAAAAACACCAAATAAACAATTACTGTACGACAAAAATTGAGCTTGGCGCGCCACGAGGATAAAATAAAGCCAACTTTTCTATTCAAAACTAAAGGACAGAAGTCGATTATGACGATTAAAACGCGCTTTGCTCCCAGCCCGACAGGTTATCTACATATTGGCGGCGCCCGTACCGCTCTTTATTCATGGTTATATGCAAAAGCGAATCAAGGTGAATTTGTTTTACGAATAGAAGACACAGATTTAGAGCGCTCTACACAACCGGCGGTGGATGCCATTTTAGAAGGCATGAGCTGGCTAGGCCTAAACTGGGATGAAGGCCCTTACTACCAAACTAAGCGTTTTGACCGCTATAAAGAGCTGATCCAGCAATTAGTTGACGAAGGCAAAGCTTATCGTTGTTACTGCACACCTGAAGAATTGGAAGCCATGCGTGAAGCGCAAATGGCGCGCGGCGAAAGCGCACGCTATAACGGTGAATGGCGCAATCGCACCGACTACCCTGCCGACAAGCCTTATGTTATTCGTTTTAAGAATCCAACCGAAGGCAGTGTGGTTTTTGATGACCAAGTGCGTGGCCCAATCGAATTTAAGAACACTGAATTAGATGACCTCATCATCTTACGCAGCGATGGCGCCCCCACTTATAACTTCTGTGTGGTAGTTGATGACTGGGATATGGGTATCACCCATGTTATTCGCGGTGAAGACCACATCAATAACACACCTCGTCAAATCAATATCCTTAAAGCACTCGGCGCGCCAATTCCGGTTTACGCACATGTGTCGATGATCTTAGGTGACGATGGTGCGAAATTATCTAAACGTCATGGCGCGGTAGGCGTAATGCAATACCGTGATGACGGCTACCTGCCTGAAGCGATCCTAAATTACCTAGTACGCTTAGGATGGTCTCACGGCGATCAAGAGATCTTCTCCATTGCTGAGATGACCGAGCTATTTAAGCTAACCGACATCAACAAAGCAGCTTCTGCTTTTAATACCGAAAAGCTAAACTGGCTAAACCAGCACTACATAAAAACCGGCGCGCCTGAGCACATTGCCGAGTACCTAAGCTGGCATATGCAAGATCAAGGTATTGATGTAAGCAATGGCCCAGCCCTAACAGAAATTATCCCTGCCTTAGCCGATCGCGCTAAAACCCTAAAAGAGCTAGCCGCATCAAGCCGTTACTTCTATGAAGATTTTAGTGAATTTGACGCTGGCGCAGCGAAAAAACACCTTCGTCCGGTTGCCGGCGAAGCACTTGAAAAAGTACAACAAAAACTTGCCGCTATCGAAAACTGGCAAGATGAAGCGCAATTACATCAAGCAATTGAAGATGCGGCAACTGAGCTAGAGCTAGGTATGGGTAAGGTAGGCATGCCGCTACGTGTGGCTATCACGGGCGCAGGTCAGTCACCTTCCCTTGATATCACGCTTAAACTTATCGGCAAAGAGCGCAGCCTAGCTCGTATCGGTCTAGCCCTTGAGTTTATCGCCAAGCGCGCGAGCGAGTAAGTGACGAGTTGATTCAAAAAGTTACATTTAGGCCACTTCGGTGGCCTTTTTTATTCCCCCTCTTTCTGGCCTAATTTCACCTTAGCCGTGTTATACAACATAGCAATACGACACCAAACCCGCTTTTTTTGCTCAAACTTCAGCCAAAGCGGTGTTTTTTTTAGCAAACGGTTGCCAAGTCGACATTTTCGACTGATTTGATGTTGACAGCTTCCCGAACGCTGCATAAAATGCGCCTCACTTAAAGCAAATCAGCCAGCTTTAAGTGTTAGATATTATGAAGTAACGGGGCCATAGCTCAGCTGGGAGAGCGCAACGCTGGCAGCGTTGAGGTCTGCGGTTCGATCCCGCATGGCTCCACCACTTTACTTCAACCTCTATTGGGGCCATAGCTCAGCTGGGAGAGCGCAACGCTGGCAGCGTTGAGGTCTGCGGTTCGATCCCGCATGGCTCCACCAATTCTTTATATCTCTTTATTTCAAACCACTTTTCGTTTTTATCCTAGTTAGCCATACCACCTTAAAATATTTTTATTTTGTGTTCTGCAATTGTTCTATAACACTAAATAACACCCTATTACCGCTCACCTCTCGCTCTTGCCAAGCTGATCACTCCGTCAACATCAAACCAATACCTATCTGTAGTTACCAACATACTATTTGTCATCATTTCTACTAGAAATGCAAAAACCTTGTTTTAGTTCATGTTATTTTTACCATTAATTGACATACAATCCACCCGAAGTGGCCCCTTGGGTGCCAGTTTTATTTTTACCTTGTTTAGCCAATTTATCATCATGATAGCGATCGCTGCGGCAATCTTATTTAGCTAGCAAAGTTAATTCCCTCCAAGCTTTGCAGCCAATGTTAGGGAAACCATTTTTATAACTAAAGGAATGAAACATGTTAATTGTATGGAGAGGGTATGGCTGGTTAATTCCAATCATAGTGTTTGGCGGATTTTTATCATCTCAAGCCGTTCTTAACTCTATTTATGGTGAAGGCTTTTATAAGGCTAATGACTGGCCTAAATTAGCTGCCATCGGCGTCAGTTCGTTACTGGTAGCGGCACTGGGCTATTGGTTTAATTATAAAAAAAGACAAGTGTTCATCGATCCTGAAACAGGAAATAAGAAAAAGTCGCCATCACATACGTTATTTTTCATCCCTGTGGAAGCGTGGGCGCTGATCATTCCTGTTGCTTTTTTCTGGCTAGAGAGCAATACCGCACAAACCAATGCACAAGAAATGGCGTATATTGAATCCCCCGCCGTCAATGATATTTATTCTGTTGACTTCACTAAACTTTTTACCGAATCGGATGAAAAATTCAAATATGGCACCTTGCTGGTTGTGGATGTTAAGCAAGACGGTGTTGAAGTATTAGCCAGTGATATGGCCTATGATGGTAAATCCGGTGTTAGAAAAGACATTCGAAAAGGCAAAGCAAGTGCAAAAAGTTACTATTCTGGTGAGTCGTTTTTCATATCAACGCAATTCATTCAAGAGCTAAAAAATACCGGCGGCGTTTTTCAAGTATCGAGAAGGTAAATAAATAACCTCAATACTGGTTAATGGAGTCAGCCAAAGAATAGCGTATGAATAAGTAGCAAAACTTCGTTTTCAGGGATGAAAACGCAGCGCGTATAGGGACATATTCACCGCGTTTTGGCGGATTATTCATACGATATAGCTTACCCAAAGCTCAGGTTAAAAAGCATCAAACCAATTCCTTACTAGCTCATCATTGCACAGGGCGGGTAGGCTTATAATAATTAGAGTTTTCTCTCCCTATGGAGTTTAGGTAACCATGAAAACGTTCAAATCGAAGATAGACTTATGGCTGGCTTTAGCCTTGATTTTTTGTATTGCCGTATCTCTATTTGGCGCTTGGGATTTAATCGTTAATCAAGCTTCGAATAAGCATTTTGCTCTCGCATTCTGCTTGCTTGTGATCGGTGTTGGCTTACCAGTTTGGTTAATTCTGGGGACTAAATACACAGTCGATAAAGATGAGCTTAAAATAGTCTCTGGGCCATTTAGTTGGAAAATAGCCATCGCATCGATTGATCAGGTAAAAACAAGCCACAGCTTCATATCTAGCCCTGCGCTTTCTTTAGACAGGTTAGAGATCAAGTACCGGGGGAATCAAAGTATTCTTATCTCTCCGAAAGACAAAGATGCGTTTTTAGCTGCTATCAATCACCCCATCAGCTAAAAAGCTGGGTCAAAAACTAAATAAACCTCAATTCTGGTTAATGGAGTCAGCCAAAGAATAGCGTATGAATAAGTAGCAAAACTTCGCTTTCAGGGATGAAAACACAGCGCGTATAGGGACATATTCACCGCGTTTTTGCGGATTATTCATACGATATGGCTTATCCAAAGCTCAGGTTAAAAAGCATCAAAGCCGATTGTTTGCTAGCTTACAATTACGCAGGACTAGTAAGGTGTATAATTATTATAGTTTTCTCTCTCTATGGAATTTTTTTGTTTTACTCTCCCACTCTAGTCTTAAGTGCGCTTTTAGTTCTAATTTCCTGTAGTTTTTTGTTCAAAGGCAG
>NZ_JBKFDK010000030.1:0-43466 GCF_046452435.1 Motilimonas thetidivivens | reverse complement strand
CGCCGTGTCAATGGATGCGCATTATAGGGAGATTCGTTTTCAGCGCAAGGCTTTTTTGTAAGAAAAATGCAATTAATTTCCTCCCACAATATACCCTCAAGTTATCCACAGGATCTCCCATGTTCTTCGCTTGTTTTGCTGATTTATTGTGCTAATGTCGGGCGTATTAACATGGAGAAAGTCATGAACAAGAATATCCGTCCTTATAAAGGTATCCACCCTAAGACTAATAACACTAACTATATTGACCCATCCGCCGTGCTGGTTGGCGAAATATCATTAGGGATTGATGCAAGTGTTTGGCCGTTAGTTGCCGCACGAGGTGATGTAAACAGTATATATATTGGCGAACGCACCAATATCCAAGATGGCACTGTGTTGCATGTTACGCGTAAAACGCCGAGCAATCCCGAGGGATACCCACTGATTATTGGCGATGATGTGACCGTAGGACATAAAGCTATGTTACATGGCTGTCGCATTGGCGATCGTGTTCTGGTGGGAATGGGCGCGATTATTCTTGATAATGCCGTGGTTGAAGATGATGTCATCGTCGGAGCAGGCAGCTTAGTCCCTCCCGGCAAAACGCTAGAATCTGGCTATTTGTATGTTGGTTCGCCTGTTAAACAAGCAAGAAGATTAACCGAGGCTGAGTTGGCATTCCTGCCTGAGTCTGCAGACAATTATGTTAGGCTTAAGAATGAATACTTGGCTGAAGACTAAAAGCGGCTGACTATATTGTAAAATGAGCCCACTAAGGGCTCATGATTTAGCCAAGGGCAGAAATTAAAAGCCCGCTTCAGCCACTGTCGCGGAATCAATAATGCTTGGGCTACCTGATTTAGCTAACTCAGCAAGTTCTTTGTCCATAAAGTACAAGGCTTGTTTGTTGTCACCGAGAAGCTCTAGCTTATCTATGATAGTTTTAAACAGCTTTTCTTCTTCGTGCTGCTCAGATACATACCATTGTAAGAAATTAAACGTCGAATAGTCCTGACCAGAAAACGCCACATGGGCCAGTTCATTGATTTTTTGCGTGATCATTTGCTCATGCTCTAGCGTCATATGAAACACATGTGCAAGTGATTCAAACTCATGGGGAGGCGCATCGATAGCCCCTAGGATTGGCAATGCGCCGGTTTCACTTACATAGGTAAATAGACGATGCATATGTTCCATTTCTTCTTTAGCGTGTCCACGTAAAAAGACTGCAGCACCTTCTAAGCCGCGATCTTCACACCACGCACTCATCTGTAGATACAAGTTTGATGAGTAAAATTCCAAATTAATCTGCTCGTTCAATTTTTCGATCATGGTAGGCTTTAGCATAGCGAGTCCTTAATATACATCTATGATACTTCATTAATTTTGCTATTTTCACACAGTTAGACTGCAAAATACCACCACCTCAATCAGACTCATACACAAGCATGAAATTACTGCTGATTTATTCTACGATTCTTGACTTATTTCACATCACGAACTATGTGCCACTGGTACAATGCCTCCACTTTCACAAGTTAGAGGCGATGAACATGGAACTGTTATTTAAAGAATGGAAAATTTTAAGCTTCATCATGCTACTTTTTTTGCTTTCATTTATCTAATTAGTGCTGTCGATCCTTTATCATAGCTAGCCACCTTCTTAAAACTATGGCTAACATTGAAAACCTTATATTTATTTCGCCATGGCGAAACGGATGCTAACAAAGCAGGAATTCTTCAAGGCCACCTAAATACCACATTAAGCTCACGGGGCCATCGACAAGCTAACCAATTAGGCTATTACAGTCGCCAATTAGACTTAGATCTGATCCATTGCAGCGATCTTACCCGCGCCAAAGCAACGGCAGCACCACTCTTACGATTCCACTCATGCCCGATTATTTACAGTAACCAATTACGCGAAGTGAGTTACGGCCCCCTAGAAGGAAAGGTAATCAGCCAACTTAACCAAGTAGAACTCCACAACTTGCAGCAATTTTATCAAGCTCAAATACCCTTGCCCTATGCCGGTGCTGAGCCGATAGCCCAACTCGAAAAACGGCTACTTGGCTATTTAAAATTAATACTTGATCACCCGAAGCAAAACCACGCTATCGTTAGCCACGGACAGGCACTCAATTATCTGATCCACTTACTCTTAGGTTGGCCAATACAAAAAATGCAGATGTTAGAGCTCACTAATTGCAGTGTCACAGAACTGAAATTTGATCAACTAAAATGGCAGTTAGTCAGACTGAATCAAGATGTTACATCTATACTTTAGAAGATAGGCCATAACTAAGGGGGGCATCATGTCCGGTTACCGTCATATATTGGTTGCGCTGAACTTAGATGAGGATTGTAAACCTCTACTCGACAAGGCACTTCAACGTGCAGAAATCGATCAAGCAACCCTAACCCTGCTTCACGTTAATATCCAGCTGAACCAACTCTACACCAATATGATCTCAATGGATTTAACACAATTAAAAGAACAGTTAACTGAGCGCTCAGAAAAACTGTTTGATCAAATCATGGCTGGCGTTGATTATCCAAAAATAAACCATCAAGTGATCTGTGGCGACCTGCCCGAAAGCATTTTAACTGCGGCTCAAGAGCTAGAAGTTGATTTGATTATCGCTGGCCACCATCATGACTTCTGGGGATATTTTCATAACACGGCGAAAAAGCTACTAAACCAAGCACCTTGTGATCTACTTATCGTGCCTGTGTAACATTCACCTAAAAACCGCTCGGCTTGCATAATGCCTTTTTAGTATTGGCAACCCGAGCGCACTTACGGCAAAAATATTTTGGCCCTTCCACCAAAGCTTGCAATACAGCTTGATTATTTTCGATATCGGATCGTTTCCAATCGCACAAACTCTGATTCTTTTTCATTAAAAACTCATTATAAAGTATGAATTAATGTCACATATCTGTCATGTCTAAACGCTAAGCTCGGTGCATCAATGGGAGATGCCCTGTTTCTGGCACAGCCACTTCTTTTTCACTCTCGGCAGCTAAGGAATGCACCATGCGTATTAGTACTTTTTCTTCCCTATCTTCTATTTTACTATTGCTAATAGCAAGCATTCTCGGTTATTCGATTTGGCAAAGTGGCCATGAAATCCAGACCATGCAGGCTCAAGCTAATAGCTACCAAAAGTTGAAACACCAAATCAATGTGGATTTTCAACGCACCATCCAAGCTTATCTGGATAGTGGTGATGCAAGCCAATTACAAAATGCCACCAATCAACTACAACTTGTGTATGAGCAAATTACACAACAGCAAATGGCCAACTCAGTCACGATCAAACAACAAATAACCACGCTATTGGATGGCCTAGGCGGCCAATATCGGGCAGCAGGAAAACTATCCGGGAATAACCAGCAAATTCTTGCCTTAGCAGAAACCGAAATGCGTGCATATGCCAATAGCCTAAACCAATATGGCATCGAAGGACTGCAACAGAATACGAATTTGGCAAGCCAATACCTTGCTGTTAGCCAAGAGCTAACTGACACCTTAACGGAATTGAGCCTCAGCCGTGTTGCGTTGTTTAGCAGCGCCAGCGAAGAAAACTTGGACCAATTGGAATACCTACAAACCAAGCTCGTTAATATCAGTCAACAGCTACAACAACTCGCGCCCCTCAACCTGTTTCACCCGGTTGAAACGAAATCCGAGCCTGGCATCCTTAGCTTTGACGATGACGAAGAGCCTATCGAAAAAGGCCAAGAGGCCATCGCTGAGTTAAGTAGTTTAATTAAGCGCTACCCTAAAGAGCTGGATAACACGCGACAAAATATTAACTTAACCCAAAGTGCCAGTAGCCAATTGCACCAAGAAGTCGCACAACTGGAGCAAGGATTATTAAACCTAGAGCAGCAGCTACAAACATCGGTTGCACAACGGCTAGATGAAATTCAACTGACCCTACTGATTGCCGTTGCTGTCTTGGTTGGTTACAGCATGGCCGCCTATTTATTTCAGCAACTGCTGATCGTGCGTCGCTTAAAACAGCTCAATAACGCCTTTGCTCAACTGGTTCAAAGCAACCAAACCAAGCCACTGATGCTGGCTAAATCCAATGATGAATTAGGTGAGATAGCGCAGCGTTTCAACCAATTAATCAGTCGCACTCAAGCCACAGAAGCACTAAAAGCCGAGCAGTTGGTGAAAGTATCGAATGCCTTAAAACAGATGGTGAAACAGGTCGAAACCATTGAGCAAGACTCCAAAGCCAATAGCCAATCCGCTAGCCACAGCGCAACCATGATGGCCGAGTTGAACAACCTATCTAAAGAGGTTGAAACCAGCTCTGTCACCATTTTGGGATATGCGAAGAACAACCAAGATGCCATGCAAGCCAGTCAGGAATATGCTCGCAATGTCTTGCAAGCTACCGAGAGTACCAGCGAGGCGGTCAACCGCTGTCATCAATCATTAGGCTCACTTAACGTGTCGGTGGACAATGTGGCTAGCATTATCGATGTGATCAGCAGCATCTCAGACCAAACCAATCTGTTAGCCCTGAATGCCGCGATTGAAGCCGCTCGTGCCGGCGAGCATGGCCGAGGTTTTGCCGTTGTCGCGACCGAAGTGCGCCAGCTGTCTCATAGCACCCAAGAGTCGCTGGGCCAAATTGCGACGATATTAGAGCAATTACGACAAGCAACAGCCGGGCTTAGTGTCGATATTAAAGGCATTGCCACGGCATCCGAGGCGCAAAAAACAACCGCAAATATCCTCTGGGATACCGCTCATAGTGTCCGAGAAAATGCGATGAGTTCAGCCGTGGTCGCAGAACAAGGTAGTGTCAATGCAAAACTTCAGTCGGGTAAATTAATCGACTTTGCATCAGCCATGGAGCAGGTAAAGCAACAGTCGCAACAAGTATCCAGCCTGTCGCAACAAATTGCTCAACAAATCAAACAAGAAGCGGACAGCATAATCAATACCCTGAATACCAATCCGCTTGAGCAACAGCAGTAACTCAGTTAGCTGATAGCCTTATTTACGTATACATCGAAGCGATTGTTCTTGGTTGCAAAAGCCAAGGTAGGTTTTTGTTCATCAAGCCAAGGCGCATAGTCTGGTCGTTTTACAACAACCCGATACTGCGCAGCGGCCAAGGCGGGAGCAAGCAACGCATCGGCATCAAGATCTGGCCCAACTAAATGCTGAAACACCCGCATTTCTTTCTTTACCAGTGCGCTTTTTTTCTTGTGCGGAAACATAGGATCCAGATACACCACATCAGTGCTGGCTTGGCTTAACCAATCAATGCCCGAGTCAAACACTAAAGACATATTGGCCTGCATCCACTCACCAATTTCAGGATCTTGATAAGCCCGCTGCAACCCGTCAGCCAATAAAGCAGCCACCACCGGAGAGCGTTCAACTAAAGTCACTTGGCATCCTAAAGAGGCAAACACAAAGGCATCTCGACCTAAACCCGCCGTTGCATCGATGACCTTCAACCCCGCTTTAGCCTTAATCCCAATCGCTTTAGCAATGGTTTGTCCTTTGCCACCGCCGAACTTACGACGATGCGCACTAGCCCCGGTGACAAAGTCTACCGCAACTGCACCTAGCTTAGGCTCATCTAATTTGCGTAGCTCTAAACGATGCTCGGTAAGCACTAAAGCAAGTTTGTCAGCATCGGTTAAGGCATCGCTAAAGCCCCATTGGGTTCGCAAGGCAGCAGCGTCATTTTGACGACAAGGAGAATCAACAAGCAGTGGGATCACAACAGGCTCTCAATCAGTAAAATGGCGATAATAACAAATTATTCCATGGCCAGAGAGACTAGCGCCATCATTTCAATCGGCATAGGTTTACCTAAATGATAACCTTGAGCGAAATCAACGCCAATCTCAGCCAAGCGCATCATCACCCTTTCGTCTTCAACGCATTCTGCTATGGTTTGCTTGCCCATTAACTGGCTCACTTCATTAATACTGCGCACCATGGCGTAGTCCATTTCATCATCTGCAATATCGCGGACAAATAAACCATCAATCTTAAGATAATCCACCGGTAATCGCTTCAAGTAGCCAAACGAAGACAAGCCGGTACCAAAATCATCTAGAGCCAGCTTACAGCCCAGCTTTTTCAGCTCTTTCAATAAGAAAGAAGCATGACTGAAGTTAGCAATGGCCACGGTTTCGGTGACCTCAAAACAAATTTTGTAAAGAGGAAGATCTGAGTCCACCAAGGCTTTAACTAAGTATTCAACGAATTCTTTGTTACCAATAGATTGACCCGAAAGGTTAATCGAGCATTGATCCAATTTAGCAACATGATCGGGATGACCTTTTAACCAAGCTAAGGTTTTATCTATGATCAGTTTGTCGAGCTTATCGGCTAGATTGTAGTTTTCAGCCGCTGGAATAAACAACCCAGGCGGTGCCAACTTACCGTTCTCGTCAATCATACGCGTCAAGACTTCATAATGCAGATAGCCAGAGTCATCCTTTCCACTCACCCGCTTTATGGGCTGAGCGTACAAACAAAAACGTTGTTCACGTAACGCTTGCTGAACCTTGTTAACCCATTGCATTTCCCCGTGACGACGCTGCACTTCTTGGTCATCTTGCTTAAACACATGGACACGGTTACGGCCTTCATCTTTCGCCGCATAACAAGCCGTATCGGCACAACTTAATACGTGTTGGCGATTACCGCTATTTTTATTGATTTCTACTAAGCCGATACTGACGCCAAGGGAGAAGGTCTTTTCCTCTGAGATAAAATGGTGCTCAGCAATCGCCGCCACAATACCATGAGCATAAGCCAAGGCATCGTCGGGTTGACAGTCGGCAATAATCACCCCAAATTCGTCTCCGCCCAAGCGGGCCAATAGCGCGTGAGTAGGTAAACTGTCGGTCAACAAGGTAGATAACTGCTTCAACACTTCATCACCTGCGCTGTGACCACAGGTATCATTAATCACCTTAAACTGATCCATGTCCAAGTACATTAAGGCATGAACTTGCTCACCTTCACTCGCTAGATCTATGTGCTTTTGCAACTGGGTTTCAAAAAAGCTGCGGTTATTAAGCCCCGTTAAAAAGTCGTGGGATGCTTGATGAGCCAGCTGCTCCGACAATTCCTTGGTTTCGGTAATATCTTCACAAACTAAGAAAAATTGCTCTTTTCCCGGCACCTTGCGGGTGGTTTCATTTAACCAAAGGGTTTTACCTAATCGGGTTTGGTATTGAATTTGACGGGTCTGTAGGCCATCCGGATGACTCGCACAACGATTTAAGTACTTAATTTGGCTACCTATATCGTGCGCTTCTGTATGCAATAGCGTGATGTTTTTACCGACCACATCATCCACTGCATAGCCCAATAGTAAGGCACCGTAACGGTTACACGACAGCACCAAGCCTTGGTTATTGATCGTTAATAGCATGAAAGGATTTTCGTCATGCAATACCCGATATCGAGCCTCACTTTCCCTTAGCTCAACTTCCGCCCGCTTAATGCTATTAATATCGCGACCTTCCAATAGGATCATTTCAACCCCTTGAGCGCCACGCACGGGCTTGAGGGATAAATCCACCACCACGTTTTGTTTCGATGCATTTTGCTGCTGGCTTTCATAACGAACAAAATCGCCCTTTTGCACCATGTCGATGGCGGAAACTAGCTTTTGTTGCTCATCAAGATCGTGACGCCACCATGGCGACTCCCAGATATACTCACCAATCACATCCACTTCATTGAGATTTAATAACTGCAGGGCTGCCTTGTTTACTTGCAGAATACGCCCTTTATCATCAAGTAAAATAATAAATTGGAAAGCTTCATGAAACAGTGCACTAAAGCGGGTACGACTAGCTCTCAGCTCGCTTTCAACACGTTTTTGTTTCAATAAGTTAAATTGCAGCAGCGCGATAATGACACACAGACTTAACACCACCACCAAAACGAAAAAGAAGTTATCCCGATAACTGCTGTATTCACTGTCTGGTTGGTTAGTTAAAAAAGCATTCTTTGGTAGTTGTTCCGGATCGAGCTGCCAGTGTTCCAGCAACAGCGCATCGAACACAAACTGATTGGTCGCTTTAGTCTCAATTGGCAATGCCTCGATTGGCACACCATGCAAAATATCCAGAGCCTTACGAGCAGCTCTCTCACCTTGGCTAAAACCGCTGATCATTTTGCCGCCAACAATGCCATAACCTAAAGTGTAATCCCAAGCACCAAACATAGGCACCTTAGCCACTTCAAACAAGGCCTTCAGCACTTTATCGTATTCGATATACATACCGTCACGATCGCGGGCAAACACTGTATATAAAATAATCGCATCGTCAGTAATTTCACTGACTTTTTGCTTCAATGAAAGAAAGCTTTCATCATGTAAAACATGAATTTTAGGGTAAAACTGACCACGAATTTTTTCGATGTCGCGCTGGATCAATTTGCCGGAGTGGGTGTCATCAACAATGACATAAATGTTGCTGGTAAGCGGCTTTAAACTTAAGGCAGCGGTTAAGGTTTCTGATAAATCAGGCGTTTCCACTACACCCGTCACTTTTGACATGCCTTCAATCAGCGCAGGTGTAAAATTATTCACTCCGGTAAAAACGATGGGAGTATTGGGGAATAAGCGTTGGCCATAGGTCTTGGCCAAGGCTAATGCATTGTTATCGGTCACTATCACCAAATCAAATTCACGATGCGAGAATTTGCGAGCGAACGCCTCGGTTAACAACACCATGTATTCATCGGTGAAGAAACGCTTACTGTCAAGATAGGAAACATATAGAGAAACGTCTTGATTCTTGAGGATAGACTCGATACCCGCTTGCATATCACGGGTCCATTTAAACCCCTGATGATAGGAATGAAGCACCAGAACTTCTTGCTCTTTCGCTTGCACGGAAGCAATCGGAATATGCAGCAACAGGCCGAGTAAACAAGAAACAATAAAACGACTAAGCCCCAAAATCTGCATCCAATCTCTATTTTATTAACAAGCTAACCAAAGATAAGCTGAGAGTACTCCGCCCGTTGCGCTAACGTCAACTTGAGCACAAGTAGTTTGTGATCAAGCTGAAAAGTATTGCTCTTGTAGTTTAGCCCTCTGGCGCTACTTTCGCCTCCGGTACAACACCTTCAATGTGTAAGGTTTGAGTTGGGAAAGCAAACTCTGCATCATAAGACTCAATGATCGCCATAATTTGCAGTAAAACATCTTGCTTCACCTCGTGGTAGCGAACCCAATTAGTGGTCTTGGTAAAGGTATAGACAAAAAAGTCCATCGACGACGAACCAAAACCATTAAAATTAACGATTAAGGTTTGGCTGGCATCTATCTCATCATGCTTTTGCAGCATGGCTTTAACGTCCCTGACAATCGCCGCCATGGCCTGACTATCCGCATAACGTATACCCAAGGTTTCATAAATTCGGCGATGGCTCATGCGTGACGGGTTTTCCACTGCGATGCTAGAAAAGATCGCATTAGGAACATACAAGGGCCTTTTATCAAAGGTACGAATAATCGTAACACGCCAACCAATGTGCTCTACCGTGCCTTCTATACTACGGTCGGGGGAGCGGATCCAATCGCCGACCTTAAATGGGCGATCGAGATAAATTACAAAAGCACCAAAAAAGTTAGCCAGTAAATCCTTGGCAGCCATACCGACAACCAAGCCACCAACACCACCAAAAGCAAGTACCCCTGAAATACTAAAGCCTAAGGTTTGGAATATGCCTAACGCAGTGATCACCAAAACGGCGGCTTTCATTAGCTTACCTAAGGCATTAACCGTGGTTTCATCTTTGCCTAAATTGATAAATCGCTCTTCCGCGGCGTTGATAAAACGCAAAAACGCCCAAGCGATTAAGCCCGTCAAGATCAGGGTTAAAGACAGTGGAATATAGTCCAACAAGGCACTATTTTGGTCTTGCGCATAAACGCTAGCCACCAAAGCCAGCCCAACGGTTAAAATGACCCAGTTGATGGGTAACCATACCGACGACCAAATAGCATCATCCCAACCTGTTTTGGTCATTTTGACCAAACGTTCCATTTTTTTGGCGAAGTAGCGCCAAACGACAAAGGCGACACTGGTCACTAGCAGGATAATGGTAACGTCAAACATCCAGTTATTGGTTTTATAACCGTTGATTAGATTTGAAATCCATTCCATTGATTAAAGTAACTCCATTAAATCTGGCTGACACTGCTGCTGCAGATAATCTTTTAGCTGGTCAAAAGGCAAAGGCTTACTCAGTAAAAAGCCTTGAGAAAAATCACAACCTTGCTGTTGCACATAGGCTTGTTGAACCGCTGTTTCCACTCCTTCAACCACCACTTGCATGCCTAAGTTATGAACAATATTGATGATACCGTTAAACAACAAGTTATCTTGCTGATTACGAGGAATATCGGCAATAAATGAACGATCTATTTTAACCACATCCGCAGGCAAACTACGCAAATAATTTAACGAGGAATACCCTGTACCAAAGTCATCAATGGCAATTTTTACCCCAGCCGCTTTTAGCGCGCTAATCCGCTTCATATGCTGAGTATCACTATTCATTAGCAAACTTTCGGTAATCTCTAAGGTAACACAATGGCTTGCAAGACCACTTTTCTCGATCACGGTTAACCATTCCGAGGCATTAATATCAACACTTTGAAACTCCAGTGTCGAGCGATTAATACACACCTCGATACCAGCATATCCCAACTGATGTAGCTGCTTGGTTTGAAAACAGGCCTGTGTTAACACTTGCTGCCCTAGCTGTTGAATCAACCCAGCTTCTTCTGCCAAAGGAACAAACACCATAGGTGAAATAAAGCCCCGCTCGGGATGATACCAACGCACCAAGGCTTCTAACTTCGCCACACGACCCGATTTGTTATCAATGATCGGCTGATAAAACACCGTTAATTGATTTGCTTTAATTGCCTCGGTTAATGAAACTAGCAGCGCTTGTTTTTCTAGCTCAGATTGGCGCATTGCTTGCTCATACACCACATAGGTATTGCGACCTTGGTTTTTCGCTTCAGACAATGCCAAACCCACGCGTTGCATCAGTTCATCATGGCTAAAACCATGCTCAGGGTAAATCACACAACCTATGCTAGCGGTAATATAAAGCTGCTGCTGCGCCAACTGAAACCCTTGTGCAAAGGCACTTTGCAGCTGCTCGGCAAACACTTCAGCTTGGCGTGCACTTAGCGCATTGGGAACAATGATCGCAAATTCATCACTGCCTAATCGGGCCAAATAATCACGCTGACGTAAGCGTCCTTTTAAGCGCTCAGCCACCAAGGTTAATAATGCATCCCCTGTGGCCAGCTTTTGGGTGTAGTTAATCGACTTAAACTTATCGAGGTTAATTTGAAACACCGCAAACTCATGCTGACAGGCAATACGATGCTCCAGCTCAGCCATAAAGCCAACACGACTGGGTAAACTCGTTAAGCTATCAACATGTTCAATCACTAATTGACTATCACTGATGGGTTCAATCACCACTAAATAACAAGCCACCTCACCGCCATTATTACGCAGCCCGATCAAGGTCATATCACAATGCACAACCTGCCCTAACTTAGTTTCTAATGCTTTACGCCAAGTGAGTTTTTCAACCACGCCGGTCAAAATCGACTGACAAGATAGTGACAGCGCACTGTTCGATGGCTCGACAAGCAAGGCATCCAAACTCAGCCGCTCAACATCATCGGGCTGATAACCTAATAGTTGCAAGGCGGCATCATTAATTTTCTCGACTCGACCCGTTAACCCTAACTGCAACATCGCCATGGGCAAATGACTGATCATCAGTTCAAAGTACTTATCAAGCACGTGATTCCCCACCTGCTTACTTTGGGTAATATCTTGGGTAATGCCTTGTAGTTGCAGTAACCCCTTAGGGTGTTCACGCAGCGAACTGACTTGCGCACGCAGCCATTTCATCACCCCTTTGGCTGAAATAATTCGATATTCAAATACATGAGGCTCGCTCACAACCCCTTCCATAACGCGCTCAAGCTCTAACATGACCTTAGCTCGATCACTGGGCACTATGTATTGCTCTAGGTCTGGTAAGGTTAACTGGCGGGAAAAAGGGACTAAATCAAATAATCGATAGGTGGCTTCAGACCAATGCAGCTGACGAGTCGGAAAATCAACCGACCACGTTCCCATCAAGCCTATACGTAACGACTCTCGCAACCAATGCTCATGCATAGGACCATTGTGAGCCTTAGGCTGGGTTAACGCGGTCCGGCCTTGTTGGTTCAATTCTTTGGCAATAAAGCTACTTAGCAAAGCCATGACATGGGAGCCTTGATGATCTTTCACCAAGGGCTGGCGATACACCGCAATACATAAACCAATTGCCACTTGCTGCTGATCGTATAAGGTGGCACAAATCATGGCTTCAGAGCTCCCTTTAGCCAATAGTTCTGGCGCAGGAAAATCTGTTTCTTGGCTTCGTTCAATAGCCAATATCGGCTGATGTAACGCTCTGGCAAAGGCTGAGTTTCCTAGCCATAAGGTATCTATATCCTGACAAGCACCCTCACTTGCTTGCACATAAAGCAAGGTATTGGTTTTATCTAAGGTCGTCAGCAACACAGCATCTGCACCTAAGTGCTGGCGTAACTGCTGGACAAACACATCACACAAGCTTTGCCCTGAAAGACCAGACACGGCAGCCACAATGTCAGGCAAGGCATGTAAACTGTGCGGCATAAAGGCACCATCTTAAAATAAGTTCAGAAACAGTTGCTTATCTTAATAAAAAAAAGGGGGGGGAAGATATGATGAGTGAAGAAAAAAGTGAATAATGTGCTTGTTTTGCACAAACAAACCTCACTTTTGTGAGGTTTATTTGATATTAGTGGTTTTTTATCCCTTTGGGCTATAGGGTTTTTATGCTGCCTTGATGCCTGAATGACGTAGCAAGGCATCTACCTTAGGCTCGCGACCACGAAATGCGCTAAACAGAACCATAGGTGAGGCTGAGCCACCTTGCTCTAAAATGTGCTGCATAAAATCACGACCCACTTCGGCACTAAACACACCTTCTTCTTCAAAACGAGAAAACGCATCGGCTGAAAGCACCTCTGCCCATTTATAGCTGTAATAGCCCGCCGCATAGCCGCCAGCAAAAATATGGCTAAAACCATGCTGGAAACGATTATAAGCCGGCGGCACAACCACAGAAACTTGCTCACGCACCTCATCTAACTTAGCTTGCGCTTGGTTAGCAAGGTCTGGGCTGTATTCCAAATGCAGTTTGAAATCAAACAGTGAAAATTCTAACTGGCGCACCATCATCAAGGCTGAATGGTAGTTTTTCGCCGCTAACATCTTATCTAGCATCGCCTCTGGCAACGGCTCACCGGTTTGGTAGTGACCCGAAATAAAGGCCAGCGCTTGTGGCTCCCAACACCAGTTTTCGAGGAACTGACTTGGCAGCTCAACCGCATCCCAAGGCACACCATTAATGCCCGATACACCGCTCGTTTCCACCTGAGTCAGCATATGGTGAATACCATGGCCAAATTCATGGAATAAGGTAGTCACTTCATCGTGGGTGAATAAAGCCGGTTTGTCCGAAGTCGGTTTATTAAAGTTACAAGTTAAATATGCCACCGGTTTTTGTAAGCTGCCATCAAGACGACGACGTCGAGTTAAGCAATCATTCATCCATGCTCCGCCACGTTTATGCTCGCGGGCATAGAGATCAAAGTAAAAGCTACCGCGTAGTTCACCTTGCTGGTCAAAAATGTCATAAAAGCTGACATCCGGATGCCAAGTATCAACCCCTTCACGTCGCGTGATTGTCAAACCAAACAAACGCTTAACCACTTCAAACAGGCCGCTAACGACTTTCGACTCTGGGAAGTATGGGCGTAGCTCTTCGGCAGAAATAGCATATTTGTGCTGCTTGAGTTTTTCACTGTAGTAACTTAAATCCCAAGCTTGTAAATCGGTTTGGCCCGCCGATTGTTTAGCGAACTCACGTAACTCGTCCATTTCCAATTGCGCTTGGGGTTTAGATTTAGCTGCCAAATCAGTTAAAAAGCCCAATACTTGCTCGGGCGTTTCAGCCATCTTAGTGGCCAGACTTTTTTCCGCGTAGTTAGCAAAGCCCAATAGCTGTGCTAATTCATGACGCAAGGTGAGGGTTTCATCTATGATGGCGCTGTTGTCGTATTTGCCCGCATGTGGCCCTTGATCCGATGCTCTGGTCACAAATGCCTGATACATTTCCTCGCGCAATTCACGATTATCCGCATAACTCAGTACCGGCAAATAGCTTGGAATATCTAAGGTAAATAAATAACCGTCTAAGTCTTTACTGCTGGCTAACTCTTTAGCCGCTTGGATTGCAGATTCTGGCAAACCTGCTAATTGCGCCTCATCTGTGATCAGCTTTTGCCACGCTAAAGTAGCATCCAACACATTGTTGCTAAACTGCGAGCTGAGCTCGGATAAACGCTTTCGAATTTCACCAAAACGCGCTTTTTTATCTTCATCTAGGCCTATGCCTGAAAGCGAAAAATCGCGTAAGGTATCGTCGATAAATTTTTGTTGCTCGGCCGATAAACGGGCAAATTCATCGCCCTCGCGGATCGACTTATAGGCTTGATATAAACCTTCATGCTGGCCAACAAAAGTGCCAAAATCTGACAACAAAGGCAGACAACCATCATGGGCAGCACGTAGCTCATCATTACTCACTACCGAGTTAATATGGGATATCGCTTGCCAGGCCTGATTCAATTGATCAGACACCTCATCTAAAGGCATCACAAAATTTTGCCAAGTGTAAGGCTTATCACTGGCCAAAACCTGGTTAATGGCTTGCTTGTTTTGATCGATCAAGGCCGCAATATCAGCTTGAATCGTGTCAGGCTTAATGGCGCTAAACTGAGGTAATGGTTGGGCTATTGTCATCTTTAATCTCAAATTATAAGTGCGATATAACAAACATGAGGCTACTAACAGCAAATATCAAGGCAACAAAAGCTATTAACCCATATACCAATAACATGATTAAAAATAGCAACCGAAATAGATGTAACCGATATATGATAAATTCTTTATAGCTAAATGCGCGATCTAACTCGGATTTTAGCCGGATGGTCTGGGTCAAGCGCTCCCCAAATGCCTCCTGTGAATGTATTCTCAATAAATAGCCGACCTTGCTTAGTCGGTCTATGATTAATCTGTACACTTGCCTCGCCTTAACTGCTTAGGCTAAATCGAAAGGCAAAAAAGTTAATTACGCATTAATTCGAGCTGAGTAAGTTGCTCGGCCAATAGGTAACATTGAATGCCAACAGTGGTTGCAAAAATTAAACGCTCCGTTAGTCAAAACAGTCTCTCTTTTCGACTGCTGTCCTACATTTTGTTATGTAGCAGTGTGTTGGCCGTGGTTATCACTATGGTGCAACTACTTTGGGACTATCGTAAAGACGTTGGCCAAATAGAAAACAGCATCACTCAAATTGAAGCCAGCTTTTTGCAGCCCATCGCTGCCAGCCTGTGGAATTTAGACGAAGAACAAGTGCAAGTTCAGGTCGAAGGGATCATGAACCTGCCCAATATGCAGTATGTCTTGATCAAAGAAATTCTGGGTAGCTCTGAGGTGCCGCTCATCGAAAAAGGCATGCAAAAGCAAAAGTTTGATATCAGTCGTGAATTTGATTTGGTTTACCAAGGAGAAGTGGTTGGTCGATTACTGGTTGCCGCCTCCCTCGACGAGGTATATCAACGCCTAATCGAAAAATCCATGGTGATTTTAGTCAGCCAAACCATCAAAACCTTAGTGGTTTCAATTTGTATTTTGCTGATCATCTATTACCTAGTGATCCGCCACCTCAACCGTATTGCCGACTACACCCGCTCGTTGAAGCTCGACGCAGCCTTGCCGCCACTGAAGCTCGAAGGCCGAGATCCCCACCCTTCTAATCCAGACGAATTAGATGGGCTTGCCGCGACCTATAACCAAATGCGCGAGAAAATTTTTGCCGAGCTATCAGCCAAAGAGAAGGCCAATCAAGAGCTTGCTGCCGAGCGTGATTTTTCAACCACCATCATTAACTCCTCAACGTCTGTCATCTGCTGTTTGGATCAAGCCTTTGATATTGAATCTATCAACCCTGCCGGGGTGATTTTAACCGGATACAGCCAGCAAGAAATGGTCGGTCAAAGTTGGTTAAGCCTGTTTGTCGACCAACCACAACAAGATGAAATCGCTAAGCTACTCACCAAATACCAAGACCAAAAAGATCTCGAAATCACCATGACCGACCAGCTAGGTGAAACCAACACCTTGCTTTGGAGCTTTGTACCGTTTTATGAAGGCGAACATTTCAAATACTTGATAGCCTTTGGTTATGACGTGTCTAGCTTAAAACGTGTAGAAAAAGAAATTAAACGCCTGAATGATCAACTCGAAGAAAAAGTCATCAAGCGCACCGCCAGTCTGGAACAAAGTAACAACCAATTAGTCGTTGCCTTTGATGAACTAAAACGCGCTCAGCAAACCTTAGTTGAATCGGAAAAAATGGCCTCTCTGGGTAGTTTAGTGGCAGGGGTCGCACACGAAATCAATACTCCAATAGGCATCAGTGTTACCGCCTCATCCTACCTTCAGGATCAAACAAAATCGCTAAAACAACGTGTTGCAGAGGGTAAACTGTCCCGTGGATTTATCGAAGAGTTGACCACCAACATGGACGAATCATGTAGCCTGTTGATGAATAACTTACGTCGTGCCTCGGATTTAATCAGTAGCTTTAAACAGGTCGCCGTCGACCAATCAAGTGAGGCCTGTTATACCTTCAATCTCGCGGAAAACCTCAACCAAGTTGTCACCTCGCTCAACCACAAATTGAAAAAAGCCAATTGTACGGTTGAAACCTTTTGCGATAGCGACCTGAAAATGCACAGTTTCCCGGGAAGCTTTACCCAAATCTACTCAAACTTAATCATCAACAGCGTCAACCACGGGTTTGATGACTGGGATGGTGAGCGTAAAATTACCATTCAAGTGACACGTCAAGATGACCGCTTATTAATTGATTATCAAGACAGTGGGCGCGGTATCGACCCAGAAATTGCGCCACGCATCTTTGATCCTTTTGTCACATCTAAACGCGGTCATGGTGGCAGTGGTTTGGGCACCCATGTTATTTATAACTTAGTGGTGCAACTGCTCAAGGGCAGCATAGTGCATGACACCAGTGTTAGCCAAGGGGTCTGTTTCCATATCGATATCCCATACCACAACGTATAACGCCAGTAGTCGCTGCGTGTATCCAGCAGCGACTGCAACTTGCGTCCTCCATCTTTGTATCGCATCATAACCAAACAAAGCCAAACAACTTAACGTGGCTGGTAGATGGCAATAACGAAGCTTATTGCGCTTTACAACCTACCCTAAACACTTATCCAATCCTAAAGGGAAACAAGATGACAGAACATTTTGACTACATTTGTATTGGCGGCGGCAGTGGCGGCATTGCCTCAGCTAACCGAGCTGCCCGTTACGGCGCTAAAGTCGCACTAATTGAAGCCAAAGCCCTTGGCGGCACCTGTGTTAACGTAGGTTGTGTTCCGAAAAAAGTCATGTGGCATGGCGCGCAAATCGCCGAAGCCATCAAGCTATACAGCCCAGATTACGGCTTTGATATCGAACAAAAAGGCTTTGATTGGAACAAGCTAGTCGCCAGCCGCGAAGCTTACATTGGCCGCATCCACCAGTCTTATGATCGCGTGCTAGGTAACAACAAAGTGAATGTGATTAAAGGCTACGCCACCTTTGTTGATGCTAACACCGTCGAAGTTGAGGGTAAGCACTACAGCGCCGACCATATCCTGATTGCTGTAGGCGGCGCACCAACTATCCCCAATATTCCGGGTGCGGAGTACGGCATCGACTCCAATGGCTTCTTTGAACTCACCGAACAGCCTAAGCGTGTTGCCGTTGTCGGCGCAGGCTATATCGCGGTAGAGATTGCTGGCGTACTTAATGCGCTAGGCAGTGAAACCCACCTATTTGTACGCAAACACGCCCCGCTGCGCAGCTTTGATACCATGCTCACGGACACCTTAGTGGAAGTCATGGCCGCCGAAGGGCCACAGCTGCACACCGAAAGCATTCCTAGTTCAGTGGTGAAAAATGATGACGGCAGCCTTACTATTAGCTTTGAAAATGGTGAGCAATACACAGTCGACTGCTTAATCTGGGCCATCGGTCGCCATCCTGCCACCAGCAGCATCAAGCTAGAAAACGCCGGTGTGACCACCAACGCACAGGGCTATATCCCAGTTGATGAATATCAAAATACCAATGTACCGGGCATTTATTGTGTTGGTGACATCATGGCAGGGGGGATCGAACTCACCCCAGTTGCGGTTAAAGCAGGTCGCCAACTTTCTGAGCGCTTATTTAATGGCAAAACCAACGCCAAAATGGACTACAACCTAGTGCCAACCGTGGTATTTAGCCATCCCCCGATTGGCACCATAGGCTTAACCGAAGCCGAGGCCATCGAACAATACGGCAGCGATCAAATTAAAGTATACAATTCAGGCTTTACCGCTATGTACACCGCAGTTACCCAGCATCGCCAGCCTTGTAAAATGAAGCTAGTCTGCGCAGGTGAAGAAGAAAAAGTCGTCGGCCTACACGGTATTGGCTTCGCTGTGGATGAGATGATCCAAGGCTTTGCAGTAGCAATGAAAATGGGCGCGACCAAAGCCGATTTTGATAGCGTAGTCGCCATTCATCCCACGGGATCAGAGGAATTTGTTACCATGACCTAAGCGCAACAGCTAGGTTATCCAAGCCCAAGCCATCGCTTGGGCTTTATTTTATCCGCTAAGCTCTGCATGGTGCGGTAAAGTCCAGCTCATCTTGCCTGATTTGGGTTTCTACGCCATAAAAACCCAATAAACTATGGAACAAGTTATCGTGAGAAAAATCGCCACTTTGAGCCTGTTGTACTAGGCAGTCTCGGTTTATTCCTTTCGCTTGCGCATACTGCTGTGGCAACCAGATCAGCCAAGGCACCTGAGTTTGCTCTTCAGGGGCAATAGCATAAGGCGTACCATGCAGGTACAAGCCATTTTCACCCAAAGACTCGCCATGATCCGACAAGTACATCAAGGCCACATTGTAACTATCGCCATAGCGCTCTAACAAATCAATCACTTGTGCCAAAACATAGTCCGTGTAGGCCAGTGTATTATCGTAAACATTGACGATTTCTTCATCCGTACAGTTCTCGATATCACTACGCTCACAGGCAGGTTGAAACAAAGCATGCTCGGCAGGATAACGCTGATAATAAGTGGGGCCATGACTGCCTATCAGGTGCATGGCGAACAACTTATTGGTCGGCTGAGAGTTTGCGAGTAGCTGCTCTAATTTGGCGATAAAAACCTCATCAAAACAATTCAAACGATGACAATCCGACCAACCTTGCTGATACGAAAATCCAAAAGACGTAACCCCTTTAGCGACATGTTTATCTCCGCCATCATTCTCTAGCCAAGTCACCTCTACACCTGCTCGGCTCAATATATCTAACACATTATCTTGGGCATCGGCTCGCTTTCGCTCGAAGTTGTCGTGAGTTAAGTATGACATCATGCAAGGAAGCGAGTGAGCGGTGGCAGTGCCGCAAGATGAAACTTGTTGTAAAGCAATTAAATCATCATCTTGGGTATAGGGATTCGTGTTACGAGAATAACCATTATATTGCATGTTTGTGGCGCGCGCCGTTTCCCCCACAGCCAACACCACCAGTGTCGGTTTCTGGTCAGCCCCAGATTTCTGCACTGGTAATTGAGCATCTTCACCTAAGGTTTTATAGGCCAGAGGCTTGGTGAAAAAGTTCCGGTTAATGTACTCTGCGCCATAATAAATATGAGCCGGCACTATCATTTTAGTGAGGTAACGATTGTTGCGGCCAACCGACGCGTAATCTTTGTAAAACAGTATCGCTACAATAGCCAAAATCAAAGCAGCAACCAAGATCAGCGCGATACGAGCCAACAACAAACGAGCCCAGCTGGCCGGTAGTAAAACTTGTACGCGAAATAAAGCAGCAGCAGGTAAGCCGCCCAGCAGGATTACAGAGCCAATGGAATAACCATTAAAGTAAGACAAGGCTTCGCCCGAGTTGGTCGCCAGAATATTTTCCACCATGGCGTAACTAAATAAAATATTGTACTGCCAGATGGCGTAAGTGGCGCCAGCCGATGATACCAGCATCAATGCCATGGCCGGCTTTAGCAAATAAGGTAAGGCAAAAAAACTAAAGATAATCAGAAAACAAGCAAACAAAACCAAGCTTGAGGATAATCCAAAAGCCAAGTTCCCAGCACCAGCCAATTCATAAACTCGGTAGTTGACCGGAAAATTCAAAATCACAGCAAAATACAGCGCTAGGATAAAAATAATTTTTTCATAGCTTAATTGCCAACGCGGTAACCATGCTGGCACAACAAAATTTGAATGCACTTTTTCTCAGCCCATTAAACATCAATGAACTAAGTATGGTTGAAGATACTTAAGTGAGACTTAAGCTAAGACGAATTTTGCAGATTTATGACAAACCATTGTATACCCCTACACATCCCTCACCTTAGGCAACATAATGGAAATAGCACTAGTTAGAAGCAACATCGCTGCCGACACCCATAAACACATGGCCAAACCGTAGCTTTGAAATACCCAGCCCGATAAAACCGTACCGATTAAACGCCCCATCGCATTGGCCATATAGTAAAAGCCGACATCTAACGACGCGCCATCTTGCTTGGCGTAGCTGACAATCAAGTAAGAATGTAATGAGGAATTAACGGCAAACACCGCGCCAAATAGAAGTAAACCCGCAATCAACACCACTTCAACTTGCCATTGATATTCTATGCTTAACGCAATCAGGGCCGTTACACTGGTGAGCAGCAACGCCCAATACACAGCAGATCGACCATTTGGTACCACTCCACGACGCTTACCCGTTAGGTAGGGCGCAAAGCCTTGTACTACCCCATAGCCGATGATCCACAGCGCTAAAAAGCCACCAACTTGGCTATGGCTCCAACCAAACACACTGGCCAAGTAAACCGGCAAGGCCACCACAAACCAGACATCACGGGCACCAAATAAGCACATGCGGGCAAGCGACAAAATATTTATGCTGCGCGATTTAGCAAACAGCTCGGTAAACTTAGGCTTATTTTTCGCCTTCCCCATATCGGCATCGAGGCTAACTAAGCTAAAGCCAAACACCACCAACAAGACCAGCGCCATTGCCAACACGGCCATTTGAAAACCAAGCAAATGTAATAGCGCGCCGCCGATAAAAAAGCCCGCCCCTTTGAGAGCATTTTTCGATCCCGTCAGCACCGCCACCCACTGAAACAATCGCCCCTGCTGTTCATCGGGCACTAAGGTTTTAATAGCGCTTTTTGCACTCATTTTATTTAAGTCTTTGGCGATGCCGGATAAGGCTTGCGCCAACATCACCCAACCTACCACCAGCCACTCAGGTGGTACGGTTAACATTAACAACGCGATAACCTGTAACAACAGTCCTATATTCATGGTGCGATTTAGGCCAATGCGCGCGCCAAGCCAGCCACCGAGTAAGTTAGTCACCACGCCAAAAAATTCATAAAACAAAAACAGCGAGGCAATCGCAAAGGCGCCATAACCTAAGTCATAAAAATACAACACCACCAACATACGCAACGCGCCATCGGTGATGGTGAAATTCCAATAATTAAAGGTAACAAGGAGATATTGACGTACCGAGCGAGGTAAAGAGGCAAGCACAACGTTTTCCTTTTGCGATAGCCGAAAAAGCAAAAGCTGGCACTGGTGATGCCAGCCATTTACAGATTAATAGACAGAGTCAGCTGCCACGCCATCTATATATTCAATTTGGCTGGCCTTAGTAAAGGCGCCCGGACGCAGCGCTTGCACGCGAGACTTGATGGTATCAAGATCCCAGCCACGCTCTAGTAACAAATGCGCGGCCAATAAACCGGTGCGACCCGAGCCGCCCATACAATGCAATGCCACGCTTTGGTTATCATCGAGTAATTGATGCAACTCTGGCGATGCTTTAAGCCAATCTATGTTAAAGCCTGAGTCTGGTGCTTGATCATCCTCAATCGGACAATGAAACCATAGCATGCCCAAGGCTTGTACTTGTTGGCTTAACTCGGCTACGCCTGCCTTGGCCATTTCTTCTTCGCTTAATGCGGTCACCACCGCCTTCACGCCCTGAGCCTTCAGCTGCTGCAATGAAGCGGTTAAATCTGTGCCTTTAGTGCCAGGGCAAGGTGTCAGTACTAACTCCGCCCCTTTATCATTGAGTGGCAATTGCCAAGTAGGATGTGTCATCTCGTGCTCCATTAATCTGCTAAACCAACAATACGCACTAACTCAGAAGTGCGCGTGGCGTATCCCATTTCGTTGTCATACCATGCATAAATTTTCACCATGGTGCCACCAACGACCATGGTCGACAGTGCATCTACTACCGTCGAACGCTGATCGCCTTTGTAATCAATCGAGACTAGGGGCTTGGTTTCAAAACCTAAAATGCCTTTTAGCTCACCCTGCGCCGCTTGTGCCAGTAAGGCATTCACCTGCTCAACGCTAGTGCTTTGTTTCACTTGAAAAATAATATCTGTTAGTGACGCATTGGCCAGCGGTACGCGCACCGCGTGACCATCTATTTTGCCAGCCAGCTCAGGGAAAATTTCAATAATCGCCTTAGCCGAACCCGTCGTGGTGGGGATCAAGCTCACCCCACAAGCGCGTGCACGACGTAAATCCTTATGCGGTGCATCCAGAATAGTTTGGGTATTAGTCAAATTATGAATAGTCGTAAACGAAGCATTTTCAATCCCCAACTGCTCGTGGATCACTTTCACCACAGGGGCAATACAGTTAGTGGTACAAGAAGCGGCAGTGACAATACGATGCTTAGCCGAGTCAAAAATATGCTCATTTACCCCGACAACAATATTGGCGACCGATTCATGTTTGACCGGCGCCGACACCACCACTCGCTTAACACCTTGCGCTAGGTATTGATTTAAAAACGTCACATCGCGATGCACACCCGTGGCTTCAATCACCACATCGCAATCCGACCAATCTACCGCGGCTATTTCACCTTGTTGCGTCGTGGCAATGGTCTGCCCGTTAATGATCAACGCATCGTCTTTTGCTTCAACCTGATGGTGCCAACGCCCTTGAATCGAATCAAACTCCAATAAATGGGCCAATGTCGAAGCATCACCTGCCACATCGTTAATCTTTACAAATTCTAACTCCGGCCAGTCAAACGCCGCGCGCATTGCTAAACGTCCGATACGACCAAAGCCATTAATCCCAACCTTAATTGTCATCTCTATTTCCTTATTCCGGTGCAACCGGAGCCATTTATTGCGGTGTGCAGCAGTTTGTTTGCTGTGCTAATTGCTGTAATTTTTCAGGCGCAACATGATAACGCTCTACCAGTACATTGTTCTGATTAAGCTGTTGTAATAATTGCAATAACCAGTTTGGCAATGAATTGCTTAATTGATAATAAACCCATAGCCCTTGGCGTTCAGTGGTCACTAATCCCGTTTGCCGCAACAAAGCCAAATGACGCGAAATTTTGGGCTGACTCAAGGCCAATACATGGGTGAATTCACACACACATAAAGGTCCGTATTGGGTTAATAGCAATAAACTACATAAGCGTGTTTCATCAGCCAGTAATTTGAAATATTCATGCTCTAACATATGGATATCCATATATGGTAATGACGAGAAAGTAACAAATCCTCTAACTAGGCACAATGACTTCACTCAACTAACATAAAAAGTTCATATTGATACTCGAAAGAACATCAAATAAACGTCAGGTTTGATGCAGCTATAGCTGACTGCTCTATGCTTATAAAATTAGTCACCAATGGAAATGGCAACATGCGCTTGAGTATTGTGCAGCGAACCATCGCTGGTTTCGTGATTATGTTTATACTACTGGCTATTTTGGGTGGGATCAGTTACTTCAACACCACAGCCATAAACCTTAGCTTGAATAAGGTAACCCAAGAGACAACGCCTTTAGTGCTATCAAGTACCGCACTCAAACAAGCCTTGCTTAAAAACAATCTAAGCTACCTCAAATTTAGAACCACCGACATTGCCGATGAGCTCGATACACACCAGCAAAGTTTTAATACTGAGCAGCAAACATTTGAGCAAATCAGTCAACAACTCAGCACCAGCCAAGCACTTGATCCCAGTTTGCAGGGCAACTTTAGCGAACTGCAAAACGCTGCTGCACACTACTTTGAATTAGCAAAGCAAATCCTAGTTGAACACCGTAACTTAGTGACCACCCAAAATAGCTTACAAACACTGCGCAGTGAATTTGTCAAACAAGAGGATCAGTTTCAACAAGTTACCCTATTATTACTAAGTGAAACAGCTAGTAAGCGCTCACAACGAAACAAAGCAGAACGGGTAACTAGTGGCATTGCACGAGATTTACGCGAGATCAGACAAGCCAGCGTTAAGACCGATTTACGTAAATTACAAGATGCGTTAAGCCAAGACATAACAAAAGCACTAGACGGCGCTAAACGGATCAAAGTTGACGAAGGTGTCATCATTCGATTTAACAAGGCCGTGGAAAAACTAGCTAGCATCAGTATTTCACAACAAGGTTTGCTGCCCTTGATGATGCAACAGCAAAAATTACAACAAGAAATTGCCGAGATCACCAGCCAAGCCGACCAACAGATGCAATTGGCCGAGCAGCTACTCGAGCGCTTTACCGAGCAAGCACAAAGCGAAGCGCAAACCGCCAGTAATACAGCCGATAAAGCCGTTAAAACCGCGGTCATTTACATTATCGCGGTCACCTTAATATCAGCAGCTGTAGCCGCCATCATTGGTTACACCGTCGCGCGCAGCATTCACAAACCATTAGCCCTAATTTCTCCGGTCATTAAAGCCATGGCGACCGGAAACATGACACAAAGGGTTAACTATCAATCCAATGATGAATTTGGGGCATTGGCCGCCTCGCTCAATTCGCTGGTTGACAGCATGGCAGATGTACTCAGCCAAATTAGCCAAGGGTCAACCCAGCTGGTCCAAGAAGCCAACACCGCCGCCGAGATCAGTGAACGCACCATGGGTCGCGTTGCCGACCAAAAAAACCAAACGGATCAAGTCGCCACGGCTATCTCAGAAATGGAAGTCAGTGTTGGCGAAGTATTCAGATCCACCGAAAATACCCTTTCCGAAGTCACCTTAGCCAATGAAGACACCAGCAATGGTCGCAGTTTAGTGGCGAAGAATCGCGATCTAACGGAGCAATTAGCTCAATCGATAGATCAGGCAGTGCAAATTACCCGCAAACTTGAAGAGTTCAGCAGTAATATCGGCAGCATTTTAGATGTCATCCGCGGTATTGCAGACCAAACAAATTTACTCGCGTTGAATGCCGCTATTGAAGCAGCTAGAGCGGGCGAGCAAGGTCGAGGCTTTGCCGTGGTGGCAGATGAAGTACGCACCCTTGCCACACGAACACAGCAGTCGACTGTTGAAATTCAAGCCATGATCGAAAACTTGCAACTAAGCTCACAACAAGTTGCCAGCGTGATGCACCAAAGCCAAGACCAAACCAATCTCTGCGTCGAACAAACTCGTCTCACCGATGCCGCTCTACAAGCCGTAGTGACACGCATGGAAGCGATCAAAGAAATGAGCGTGCATGTCGCCCATGCCACCGAAGAGCAAATAGCGGTGAGCCAAGACATAGCGAAAAACATCAATGGGATCACCGAAGTCGCTTTAGAAACCGAGAGGGAAGCCAGCGACTCAGCCAAAATCAGTGAAGTATTAGCCCAACTAATCGAACAGCAACGGCATTTAATCAGTCGTTTTAAAGTGTAATTTTGGCCTTATTGCCGAGTAAAAAAAGCAATAAGGAGTTGTTAACCAGCCCAAGAAGGGGTTCGTAATGAAGTTTAAGACCTTGCCATATGCCATCGGCACATCCTTGTTATTAACGGCCTCCATTGCCAATGCAGGCTCAATAACCATTGAAAGCTGGCGTGAAGATGCCGCGATTTGGAACGACGTCATCATTCCGGCTTTCAACGCCAAACATCCCGACATTAAAGTCACTTTCATTCACACCAATGCCACCGACTATAATGGCACACTCAATAAAAAGCTCGCCGAGGGCAATGCAGGTGATTTAATTACTTGTCGGCCTTTTGATGACTCCCTTAAATTATTCCAAGCCGGATACCTCAAAGACATCACAGAGTTAGATGGCATGGGTAATTTTCCTAACTTTGCTAAAGCCGCTTGGCAAACCGATAATGGCGCGCAATCGTTTTGCTTACCTATGGCTTCAGTGATCCATGGTTTCTTCTACAATAAAACCATTTTCAATGAGCTAGGTATTGCACCGCCTAAAACCAACGATGAGTTTTATGCCGCGCTTGAAAAAATCAAAAGTAGCGGTAAATACACGCCCATCGCCATGGGGACAAAAGATAAGTGGGAAGCCGCTACCATGGGCTTTCAAAACATTGGCCCTAACTATTGGCAAGGCGAAGACGGACGCCTAGCCTTAATTGATGGTGATGAGAAGTTTAACGAGCCACAGTACGTTCAAGTATTTGAGCAACTTGCCAAATGGGGGCCCTACATGGGCGAAGGCTATCAAGATCGCAGCTATAATGACGCTATCGCGCTGTTTGCGGATCAAAAAGCAGCCATCTACCCTGCAGGCTCTTGGGACATTGCGGCATTCAATACCAAGCTCGACCTCGGTGTGTTTATGCCCCCCGTCGCCAAAGCCGATGACGAATGCTACATCAGTGACCATACAGACATAGGTGTGGGCATCAATGCCAATAGCCCTAATATCAAAGATGCTGAGACCTTTTTAAAATGGATGACAACAGGTGAATTCGCCGCGATTTATACCAATGCATTACCCGGCTTCTTCTCACTCTCTAATCACTTTATTGATGTTGATGATGCCACGGCTAAATCAATGATCGCATGGCGCGATACCTGTGATTCAACCATTAGGAATTCATATCAAATTCTCAACCGTGGAGAGCCTAGCCTAGAGCTAGAAATCTGGGAAACCAGTGTTGGGGTAATCAATGGCACCATGGCACCAAACGACGCAGCCGAACGCCTTCAGAAAGGCATGGACGCTTGGTATAAGCCTTAGCCCACTTATAATGAATAACTTAGATGCAAGAAGTTGGTCAAATGACGACGAGCTTCTTGCCTTCTTTAGCCGCATAGTTGCGACCTCAACCTAGGGGAAAGCGCCACATCCCATTGCTAGCGCCGCTCCAACGCAACTGATTTTATCGATAATCCAATCAGCCACCCCTCCTTTTTCCCAGAGAAATATTTGACTAATTTATCGCCACAAAATAGTGCTTTCCTTAATAACTTATATAATAATTAGTTATCTAAAACTGTATTGTAATTACTTTTTAGACTTTAATATAACCAAAATAACTTAATTTAGACAAAGAGACTGCAAATATGACAACAGGTTTAGCCCGTGTGCTTGCTATTTCACTAGCAATACTTAGCTTTATTACCAGCCCCGTTTTTGCTCAAGACACCATCAAAGTAGGTATGTCGGGTCGTTATTTTCCCTTTACCTTTGTGCAAAAGGACCAGTTACAAGGTTTTGAAGTGGATATTTGGGATGAAATTGGTAAGCGAGCAGACTTAAAGGTCGAGTATAAAACCGCTAACTTTTCCGGTTTATTTGGCATGTTAGAAGCCGGCCACATAGACACTATTTCTAATCAAATCACCATGACCGATGAACGTTTGGCTAAGTATGACTTTGCCCAAGCCTACGTCGTTGATGGCGCACAGATTGTGGTGAAAAAAGGCCGCGACGACATCAACACAGTTGCAGATCTTAAAGGTAAGAAAGTGGCCGTAAACCTTGGCAGTAACTTTGAGCAACTACTGCGCCAAGCGGATCCCAACAAAGAAATCAATATCATCACTTACGATGCGGGTTTTGAACAAGATGTCGTACTTGGCCGTACCGATGCCTTTGTAATGGATCGCGTTTCATCGGCACAGTTGATTAAAAAGTCGGGTTTACCCCTACAGCTAGCAGGTGAGCCCTTTGCTACTATCAAAAATGCCATGCCGTTCGTTAAATCTGAAACCAATCAAGCCTTGATCGAACGTGTGAACCAAGCACTGAGCAGCATGAAGCAAGATGGTACGTTAACGCAAATCTCAATCAAATGGTTTGACGCTGACATTACGCAATAAAGGAGAGTCCACAGTTGAACTTTGATTTTATCTACACCTTAGAGCTGTTTCCCATACTGCTAAAGTACTTGGGAGTGACCATGCAGATGGCGCTGTTCGGCTTTGTCATCGCATTAATCTTAGCAGTGGCAATAGCAGTAGTGCGGGTGTTTGCTATGCCCGTATTGAATCAAGTTGCAATTGTGTTTATTTCTTTCTTTCGTGGCACGCCGCTATTAGTGCAGCTATTTTTGCTCTATTACGGTTTGCCGCAATTGTTTCCTTGGTTGGTGGGGCTCGACGCCTTTAGCGCCGCTGTTATCGGCCTTTCGCTGCATTTTTCTGCCTATATGGCGGAGAGCATCCGCGCAGCCATATTGGGGGTTGATCGTAGCCAAATGGAAGCAAGCTTAAGTATTGGCATGACCAAACTGCAAGCCATGCAACGTATAATTTTACCCCAAGCCGCTCGGGTTGCCTCGCCTTCCCTGATGAACTATTTCATCGACATGATAAAAAGTACTTCGCTCGCCTTCACCTTAGGCGTGGCCGAAATCATGTCGAAAGCGCAAATGGAAGCTTCATCTAGCTTTAAATTCTTTGAGAGCTTTGTCGCCGTCGCGATTGTTTATTGGGTTGTAGTGGTGATCTTTACCCAATTACAACATCGCCTTGAAATTCACCTTAACCGAGCATACGTGAAATGATCAACGTCACTAACCTAAGCAAAACTTTCGGTCACCATGAAGTACTAAAAGGCATCGACTTTAGTGTGCAACAAGGTGAAATCGTTGTCATTATTGGACCATCCGGCACAGGTAAATCTACCTTACTGCGCTGCCTAAATTACCTTGAAACACCGACCACAGGGAGCATTCAAATTGGCCCAATCAAGGTCGAAGCCGAACATGCCAGCAATAAGCAAATAACCCAATTGCGCCAGCAAAGCAGCTTTGTGTTCCAAAACTACGCATTATTTGCCAACAAAACAGCGCTTGAAAACGTAGCCGAAGGCTTAATTACGGTATGGAAGGAGCCTAAGCAACAAGCTCTTAGCACCAGTAAGCGAATTTTGGAGCAAGTCGGCTTAGGTGAAAAATGCCACCAATATCCAGCGCAACTGTCAGGTGGTCAACAACAACGCGTAGGCATTGCCCGCGCGATGGCTGCCAAAGGCGAAGTTATCTTATTTGACGAGCCAACTTCGGCACTGGATCCAGAGTGGGTCGACGAGGTATTGGCTGTAATGAAGCAACTGGCTCGCAGTAAACAAACCATGATAGTGGTGACCCATGAAATGCAGTTTGCCCGTGAAGTTGCTGATAAGATCATATTTATGGAAGGCGGTCACATCATAGAGCAAGGCCCCCCCGAGCAGCTATTCAACGCGCCACAAAGTGAACGCACTCGCGCTTTTTTAGCTAGAGCAATGAAATCCTAAACCGCCGCCCTGATTATTGTGTCTGTTGCAGCCCATTTTTGCCGCTGTCGAGCTTGGAACGGATGATCCCGCTCGGCTTCTTAAGTCGGTTTTGTTAACATCAAAATATGACCATACAGCGCTTATCTCGACTTCATCAGCCTCATTTTCGTAGCGGACCCGATTACCGCCAAGGTCTTGATGCCAGCTTTCAAGATATTCAACTCAATTTTGCCTTTGCCACCATTAAAGTTGGCCGCTGGGTCACCGCGCAAGAACAACAAATCGCAGCCAACCTGATCTTTGATGCCTTGTCAGATCTCGCCGCCATACTAAACCTGCCCAACCAAGCCATCGGCCTCAAGCAACAGCTAAACTTTGCCTTCGGAACTGGTGGTCAAAGCGGCGTTCAAGCCCACTATGCTCCAAGCAGTCGCACCTTAGCCTTAGCGAAAAATGCCGGAGCAGGCGCACTGGCCCATGAGTTTTGGCATGCCTTTGATCACTACATTACCGATAAGCTCTTTGCCCCACCCCATTATAAGTTCGCATCAGATACTTGGCTGAATAAAAACAAAATAATTACGCATCCATTGAATGAAGCGTTAGCACAATGCTTTCGCTGCGTATTGTTGTCCCCCTGTGGTAAGCAAGCATCTAGCTACACCCAAACCGCCATTGCACTAGACAAACAATTACAACAGCTTTACTACAGCCGCCCCACGGAATTAATGGCGCGCGCCTTTGAAGCCTTTGTGCAAGACCACCCTAGTATTTCGAATCGGTATTTAGTAGCGGGAACGCAACAGACAGAGCTGGCTAAAGTCGGTATCTATCCACTTGCAGCACATCGAGAAGCGATTGCTCAAGCCTTTAAGCTCTATTTTTATCAATTAGGCTTCGCGTTAAAGCAGCGCTAATACAAGGTAATCAACTTGTCTTTAGCGGGAGTTCCATGCTTATAAGGTTGTACCCGCCAAATTGAGCCATGGGGTTTGTTGCCCTTATAATCACTGCATTGCAGCGAAGGCTCGTGATAATTAGCGTCCGCTATCAGCAAGGGGCGGCCTTGTTCTTTAGCGGCTAATACCATCCATACCACGTCTTTTCTAAATCTGAGCTGACAGATAAGAAAGCCATCAACTCGGCTTTGCACCGACACAATCAAGCCCCGCTCTTCGCGTGTTTTTTTCAAGTACACCTGATCTTTGGTATATATGGTACCGTGCACGTAACTAGACATGCCGATCCAAGCAAACAAGCCAAAAGTAAACTTTAACCATAATTTCGCTCGCACCTACAACACCTTGATAATTTTATGTTTGGATGGAATACCATAACGAAACGGTTGCACCCGCCACATTTTTCCCGGCTCTTTACGCCCCTCGTAGGGGCGACATGCAAACGAGCCTTCATAGTATTTCGCGTTAGGAAGCAGTAAAGGTCGGCTTTGGCCAGCGGGTGGTATCAGTAACCAAACTTTATCTTGCAGGTAGCGCACATGACACAACAAATCTTGGTCAACGCGATTTTGAATGGTCACTATCATGCCTCGGTCATCAAAGCTTTTGCTAAACGAGGCTTGGTCGCTACTAAATGTCATTGCACTAGCAGGAAAACTACAACAAATTAACCACATCGTGAAACGTAACATCAGTACAACCTAGGCAAAATAAAACAGGCTCTAAAAGAGCCTGTTTAAGTTTAAAGCATTGCACGTAAAAGTCGATTAGTCATCTAGGCTAATCACGCCAACACCCGTTGCTGTAGTAGGATCATCCACTGCAACTAAGGTCGTCAAAGTACCAGCGGCCAAAGGCAACTCAGCTGGACCGATCGCAATGGTAGAAGGGTCATCCACAGGTGTGATCATTACATAGGCTGTACCAGGCATCAAAGATAATACTGTGCTGTCACCTTTGTAAGGAATGTTTTTCAAAATCACATCATCATCGCTCGGTGAAGCATCGGCGCTTAAGTAAATATCAACATTTCCAGCTAAAGTAGACGCATGAATTGCACGCAATTGGGCTTCCGTAGCCACGCGACGGGTTTTATCTGTCACCACATAAGTTTCATCGTTGTCGATGTTGTCGCCTAAATTACCAATCGCCAAGGCAGTGTAAGTCATGCCCGCTTCTAATGTTGCGCCGGTTAATCCTAGCGCATCAACGACCACAACTGGATCAGATTCACTGACACTGACAGCCACATCATAATCACCCGCTGCAAGAGCAAGGTATTCTGTTTTGGCTTTATAAGCTAAACCGTATAGAGGGGAGCCCATTGCAGGCGCGTTGCCATTAACCCAAACATCAACCGCAGGAGCATCTGAGATAGTGTGAACAACACGTAGATCAGCACCAGTATTGGTATCTTTGACCACCACAGGGCCAGAGCCTGAATCCACTAATAAATTCACCGGCGATTCACCAGCCATGGTATTGGCAACCGCGGCAACCACCCAATCAGAGCCAGCCGCTATATCAACCGCACCAGAGTCAAAATAAACGACGCTAGGATCATCTGCATTAGTTAAACGGATTTGGTAAGTGCCCGCAGGTACTTCGACCGCCCCCGTTGAGGCTTTGTAAGGTACATCATCAGCAAACGGCGCTTCTCCGCTGAGATCGGCTCCCGGCTCGGTAATAAAAATGTCAACGGTTGGCGCATCGGGTGCGGCATGGATCGCTTGCACTCGCACACCTGCGGGCATAACAGCATCACGGGAAACAATCTCTGGGCCAAACTCATCGGTATCACCCGAGCCAATCTTGGCCGCCTTACCTAATGCAACTATGTTGTATTCCATGTCTTTCATTAGATCTAAGGTGGTTTCAGGCACCACAGTCAAAGTACTACCGTCAGGTAAAATAGCATCAACCTGAACCGTATGGCTACCGGCTGTCACCTTAAGTTGGCCTGATGTTTGTTGGTAATCAACACCTTCTAAAGCAGGTTTACCGTCTAGCCAAACATTAACTTTGGGGGCGTCGGCTGCAGCATGTAAAACGCGAAGATAAGCGTTCTCTACCACAGGATCATCGTTATCGCTGCTACCACAAGCAGCTAAAGTGGCGGTGATAATTGAAGTTAGTAAAATCTTATTAAACGTTTTCATGCATTGCTTCCTTGGATGTATCAGTGATTGTTGTTTTGTTCACTCAAGAGGTTGCATCCACCAATGAATGTATATCCCCTTCGCTCAACCAATTACGCAACCTGTTAACAATGCGATCACATTTATTTTTCGATTAATTAACTCACCTTGGCAAACTACACTCAAATTATTAGCTTGATCACAATAATTTGAGCAAGGAAAAAAATAGACCATGCTTAGTGGAAGCTCCCATTGGTTATAAAACATGAACCACAGACTGATTTTGGCCTCCTTGCTTTATATGATGTGCATGTCTTGCTTGCAGGCTGTCACTCTCGATGTTGTTACCGAAGAATATGCCCCCTATAACTATACCCAGCAAGGTGAAGTAAAAGGGCTAGCAAGCCAAATTGTGCAAGCCACTTTGCAGCGAGCGGGCTTTTCCTATCAAATCAAAGTGCTGCCTTGGTCTCGCGCCTACCATCTAGCCAAGAGCAACCCTAACACCCTGATTTATAGCATCAGCCGCACCCTACACCGCGAGCCCTATTTTTATTGGATAGGCCCTATTGCAACCATTGAATCCCACTTTTTTAGCTTAAAATCGCGCCAAGATATCCAACCGTTTAGCCAACTAAAGCAAGCCAGACAATATCAAGTGGGCAGCATACGTGATGATTATATTGAGCAGTTTTTGTTGCTACATGGCTTTACCAACCTACAACGAAATAACAACCACGAAGCTAATTTAGAAAAACTCTTATTAGGCCGCATAGATTTATGGCCCGTCTCAAAAGAAACCGCCAGTTACTATCTTGGATTAAGAGGTCTGTCTCTGGATCAAGAGCTTAAACTGGTTCACAGCATCAGTTCATTTAGCGGTACCGAGCTGTATATGGCGATGGGTTTAGATACACCGCAAGCAACCGTTGAGCGGCTGCGACAAGCCCTGAGCCAAATCCAAAATGACGGTACCTATGACAAACTGACAAAACAACATTTATCTCAATAAGAACAGGATTAAAATATAATCAAAACAAATAATTAACATTGAATAAATTGTTGAAAAATAATCTAAGATGGAGTGCAAATTATGCTCAAACAAAAGCAAAAATCTGTGCCAGTTAAGCCAATATTAGTGCTAAGTTGACGCACCAAGTTTTACACTGAACAGTATTTATTGAGGAGTAACGATGCCCTTTTCCATTAAACGTAACAATGATGGCGGTTTGATCGTCAAAGCAACGGGCGACATTTCCTTCGATGATCTTTCTCAATTCAAGGCTTCGCTGTATCAGTCAAGCAGTGATGTTATTAACACCCATTACCAAATCTTAAACTACACCGACGTGACAGAGTTAGACCTAAGCCATGAAGACATTTGGCAAATAGCGCTGCAAGACAAGGCCGCGTTACAAGTAAACCCGCATATGCTCATCGCCATCGTCAGTAACAAAGATGTGATTTATGGCTTATCACGCATGTGGAGTGCCTATACGGAAACCTCCCCCCTCAATACGGGTGTATATCGAGATATCGAAGCCGCACAAGAATGGATAATGCAAAGACAAATTGCCCAAGCCCTTAGTATTCGATAATCGACCGAACCAAAAATCAAACGGCTCCTATTCTCTCGAAACCATATAACCCCACCTCAACATGAATATATCTAATAATTAAAACAAGTATTATGAGATTGATTCACAATCGTTAATGAAAAATACTAATAGCCATCTAAACGTCTACAACTTAATTTTAAACGGGACATTATCATGGCTAAAATTTCATCACTGGGTTACCCCCGCATAGGCGACAAACGCCAACTAAAACATGCATTAGAACAATATTGGTCAGGCAAAGCTGGGCTGAATAACCTGTTAGAAACAGGTAAGCAGATACGTTTACACAATTGGCAACAGCAGGCGCAAGCAGGCGTTGAACTTGTCCCAGTGGGGGATTTTGCTTGGTATGACCATGTGCTCACCCTTTCCGCTACCTTTGGCGTGATCCCAGCCAGACACCGTAGCCAAGATGGTCAGATCACCCTAGATACCTTATTTGCCATGGCACGTGGTCGCAGCGATGATAAACAAGGCGAACATCACGGTTGTTGCAAACCGCCATCGGCCGCGTGTGAGATGACCAAGTGGTTTGATACTAACTATCACTACCTAGTGCCAGAATTTGAACAAAACCAGAAGTTTGAATTAAGTTACAGCCAGATACTTGATGAGGTTAAAGAAGCCATCGCCGCCGGTTTACAACCTAAGCCGGTGCTATTAGGCCCTATTTCTTACCTATGGCTAGGTAAAGCGCAAGGCAACTTTGATAAGCTAGACCTACTAGCCAATCTATTACCAGCCTACCAAGACCTATTAAACCAATTTAAGCAACTTGGCGTCACTTGGGTACAACTCGACGAGCCAGCTTTAGTGCTAGATCTGCCCAAACAATGGCAAGATGCTTATCAAACCGCTTATCAAGCCTTGCAAGCCAACCGCCCTAAACTACTGCTAGCGAGCTACTTTGACAGCTTGGCCGATAACCAAGCCCTCGCACTGGCATTACCTATCGATGGTTTACATATCGACTTAGTGCGCGCACCAGAGCAACTTAAACCTATTTTGCAACAATGGCCGGCCGACTGGGTGCTGTCTGCGGGCATCATCAATGGCCGTAACATTTGGCGCAGTGACTTGCGCAGCGCCTTTAATAAGCTCAAACCCGTGGCAGATTTGTTAGGCGATCAGCTTTGGCTCAGCCCATCTTGTAGCTTATTGCATAGCCCAGTGGATTTGGATTCCGAGCAAAAACTCGATGCAGCCATCAAGCCTTGGCTTGCCTTTGCCAAGCAAAAACTCAATGAACTAAACCAGTTGCAGCAAATTGTAAACGACCCACAAGCGGCTAACAGCCAAGCTTGGCTAGCCGAAAGCGATAAAGTGGTTGAACTGCGTGCCACCTCGCCGTTAATTCACAATGACGAAGTCAAACAACGCGTGGCGAATCTAACCAGTGCCGCTAGCCAACGTTATAGCGACTTTGCAACGCGCATCAAGCAGCAGCAAGCCCATTTAAATCTGCCACCTTACCCAACCACCACCATAGGCTCGTTCCCACAAACGGCCGACATACGCCAAACGCGTAGCGCTTACAAGCAAGGCAAGATCAATCAAGATCAATACATTCAAGCCATGCAGGCCGAGATCCGCCAAGTGGTCGCCGCACAAGAAGCGCTGGATCTGGATGTACTGGTACATGGTGAGCCAGAGCGTAACGACATGGTGGAATACTTTGGTGAACTGCTCGACGGTTTTGCCTTCACTCAATTTGGTTGGGTGCAAAGTTATGGCTCGCGCTGTGTTAAGCCGCCCATCATTTATGGTGACGTCAAACGTAGCCGTGAGCTCTCGGTCAGTTGGAGCACCTTTGCCCAATCGTTAACCAAAAAGCCAATGAAAGGCATGCTCACCGGCCCCATTACCATTCTTTGCTGGAGCTTTAACCGCGACGATATCAGTCGTGAAACCTGTGCCAAACAAATCGCCCTCGCCATTCGCGATGAAGTGGTTGCATTGGAAGCCGCAGGCATCAAGGTGATCCAAATTGATGAGCCGGCATTACGTGAAGGCTTGCCACTCAAAGAAGCGGCCAAAACCCCTTACCTAGATTGGGCAACCGAGGCATTTCGTATCAGCGCCAGTGGCGTGAAAGATGAAACGCAAATCCACACTCACATGTGTTACTGCGAATTTAACGATATTCTGCCGTCGATTGCCGCCATGGATGCCGATGTGATCACCATAGAAACCTCGCGCTCAAACATGGAGTTATTGGATGCGTTTGAAGCCTTCCAATACCCTAACGATATTGGCCCGGGCGTGTATGACATTCACTCGCCGAATGTGCCAGAGCAACAATGGATGGTGGATTTAATCCAAGCTGCTGGGCAAAAAATTGCGCCTGAGCGTTTGTGGGTAAACCCAGATTGTGGCTTAAAAACTCGTAACTGGTCTGAAACCAACGCGGCTTTAAGGAACATGGTGGCCGCCGCTAAGACCTTACGCGAGAATAGCTAACTCATTTCTGGGTAAGCAGGTTACCAGTGAATATCGTATGAATGAGTAGCAAAACTTCGTTTTCATGGATGAAAACGTAGAGCGTATAGGGATATATCCACAGCGTTTTTGCGGATTGTTCATACGATAATACTTATCCAAAGCTCAGCTTAATAAGTTTGCGTCCCTTGGTGCTGATGGCCCACACGCCAAGGGACACAACCCAGGTTGCTAGGTCTTTGATGGCCTAGCAACAAATTGGCTGATCACCCCATCAATCACTAAATAGCAATCCATTCCCGCGGCCTGCGCGGCTGCCAGCCCCGTTTTAGTATCTTCAAACACCACACATTGCTCAGGGGCTAAACCCAATTGCTGCGCTGCCAACAAGAAAGTATCTGGCTCAGGTTTGTGGTTATTTACATCGTTCGCACATACCACAGCATCGAGTAGCGGACGTAACGCTAAGGTATCTAAGATAAAATCCGTGGTTTTGGCATCAGCACCGGTACCAATGGCAAAACGCTTTTGGCCTTGGTATTGCTGTAATAGGCTAAATGTGGATGGGATTACCTCAACCTGATGGCGAATTTCATCAAAATAGTTACGCTTACTCATCACCAAATCAAGGGGGTCAAAACTGCGTTGTTGATGCTCATTGATTAGCTCGGCAATGCCAAATGTGGGCGTGCCGCCATGGCTATGTAACCAAGCCTCATCATAGATAAAGCCAAAGCGCATCGACGTTAACTGCCATGCCTTTAAATGCAACTTCATCGAATCAACTAAGGTGCCATCCATATCAAAAATCACACCTTGGTAGGCATCTAAGTTTATTGTGACTGCCATCTGCATACCTCAATCGCTGGGCTTATTACTATATACGATAGCCAGATCAAATCTCACCATTTCAGTTTTTATTTAGTTATCAAAAAGGGCTAACATAACCCGATTGTTGCCGTGGCGAGTTTATTCAACTTGAGCCAACCATTTGCCAGCCATTAGCCGAGAGTCAGAAGCCAAGCATGTTCAAAGTTATTCAGCATTATATTCGTGAAAAAGGCAAAAAGACCTTACCTGCATTCAGTGCGGCTTCGGGCACCATGGGCACGGTTGCCGATGTGATGGAGCCGATTGCCCCTTTCGCACAATATCTCTACTTTGCTTCCTTAGGTGCGCTGCTGCTGTTATTAGCCACGGCGCTGGTCAAAGCGCCTTGGCGTGATCCCTTGGCCGGCATTATCTTATTTTTTACCATCTCGGCCGCCATCAACGGCACCATTTATTACTGCCAAAGTCCAGAGCAGCCTAACGGCTTACTCGCCAGCCAAATTGAAGCGGTGGCAAAGTTACAAGCACGATTGGGCATCATGCAGCAATCATTAACCCAAATCGATCAGCAGACCAAGGCCATCGCCACCAGCAATGAACAAATTGCCCAGCACACCCAAACCACGGCACAAGAAATTGCTAAGTTAAATCAAAACCTTGAAAAGTTAGTACAGGATAAAGGCCAAGCCGCCATTATCAGCGAGCCAAGCTCGCCGCGAGATTATTACCAAAACGCTCGGTTGTACGAAATGAAAGGCGATTACCGCCAAGCCAGACAAGCTTATCTTGGCTACTTTCAATATCAGCAAGAATACATCGACCCCCATTTGCGCTACCAAGGCTTCTTAAAAATCCAAGAGGGTTTTGCCGGAGCCCGTGAAATCTACAATGAGCAGTTTCAGCAGCAAACGAGTACCACAGTCGCGTTTGCTAAAGCCATGCTACTGGAAAGCGAGCCGCGCCAAGCGCAGTTAGAAGAAATTGTCGCTGCGCAGCCGGACTTCACCCCGGCTTGGTATGAATTATCACGGCTCTATTCCAGCGCCCTATTAGGACGCCAAACCAGCGAACACAAGCTGCTGGAAAAACAGTATTTAGAACAAGTGATTCGCCTTAACGAGCAAGGCCAATGGCTAAAATATTACCTTGACCAAGAGCAGTTTAATCGCCATCTCGACGATGCGCAGAGCCGCTATAAACTCGCCGAAACTCGCTCTGAAACGGGACTAAAGCAAACCCTTACTTTCACTCCCAGCTTAAGTAATCTCGGCTTTCAACTGGAGCTGCAATACCTAGATACGCCGCAACAGATCCTCTACAAAACCGCAGAAATGAGTGAGTTTCAGAGCACGGGGCAAGGCCATTGGCGCGATCCCGAAACCGGCCTGTTGGTACCCAACACCTCTATTACCTTGGCGAAAAACATTCAATCACCGCAATCTATCCAATTCAAACTGGTCGATGCCAGCGGCAATGTCAGTCAAGTTTATCAATATCACTTTGACGCCCAGCAGCACGCCGCCCTAGCACAACAACAAATGCTAGAAATGACCAAGAATGCTTGGCTGTTACTGCGCGATTTTGACGGTGAAACCTTGGTTTATTTTAGCCAAATCGCCAGCAGTCGCTGCGCCATCAGCGCAGTCCACTATTCCATCAACAACGATAAGTTAGATCAACAAATCCAACTGCCCCCCTGCGATTTACAAGACCCCTTTAGCCTACCCGATGACTACAACAGCTATTTTGCAGGGCCTAATGATTTAGAATCCATCAAGATCCAGCTGACATATCACAATCAGCAAAAATCGAGTGTAGAAACATTTCGCAAAGTGCCATAACCCATATCGAGGGAGCCGCTATATAAGCCATTAGCGGCTATCTCATCCAGCTCACAATAATCCATTCGTATTCATCAATATGCGCTTTTTTATTCTATCTTTTACTGTAAGCCCTACTACCACTGCGCAAACAAGTGGGTGATAAAAAAACTAACTTTCTACGAGTAGTCAACCTGTTAAAAGGCCTGAACATGTCGATATCTAGCAAGCTTCTTCTTACCTTGATCAGCGTTTTTGCCTTGGTACTGGTTTCTTCTACCGCGTATCAATTGCGCCAAGAAACTAAGCTGTTAAACACCGTGCTTGCTGAGCAATTGCACGACAAGGCCAGTAACTACTTTGATAGCCTGAACATGATGATGTTAACGGGCACCATGGCACAAAAGAACAAGCTCAGGGAAAAAGCCTTAGCGCAGGCTAATATCGAACAAGTTAGGGTTATTCGCAGTGAAATCACCAACAAACTCTATGGCGCAGGCAGCGCCGAGCAACAACCCCAAGATGACATAGACAGACGCGCACTGGCGGGTGAAACGGTAATAGAAAATATCTCAGCGAGCTGGGGCGAAGGGATCGTCGTCGCGCTGCCCATGGCGGCGAGTAAAGATTATCGCGGCACCGACTGTTTAGGCTGCCATATGGCGCAAGAAGGCGATATTCTTGGTGTCATCCGCTTGGAATACAACCTTAGCCATATCAATAAGTTGATCAGCAATAGCTCGGTGATTGCGGGCGCTATCATGACAATCATTGCCGCCATTGGCTTCATCGTCACCCTGTATTTGATTCGAACCATTATCATCAAACCCATTCGCCACATAGGCAATATCATGACAGCGGTCAGTAACAACAAAGATCTGACGCTGCGCACTCAGCTCACTCAACAAGACGAAATTGGCCAAATGGGCACCTCTATCAATGCATTTTTAGTGAGTGTCGAACAAAGTTTGCAACAAGTAAGTGACACCGCTAACCAATTATCTGAATCAGCACAGCAATTAACCCAAGTCGCCAGCACTAACGATCAGGCTGCCAGTAAGCAAATGCAAGAAACCCAAGAGGTGCAATATAAGATCACAGACATGCAAACTCAGCAGCAACATGCCAGCGACAGCTCTAATCAAGCCGCCTCGCTGATTACCGATACCAGTGACATCATCGCGACCAGTGCCACTAAGGCACACAATGCCAGCGATGAAATCAACGGCTTAGTGACTCATATCGATGGCGTAAAACAACACATTAGCCAGCTTAACCAACAAACCGAGCAGGTATCGAGCATTTTAGCCGTGATAAAAAGCATTGCCGATCAAACTAACCTATTAGCACTTAACGCCGCCATCGAAGCTGCACGCGCAGGTGAGCAAGGACGAGGCTTTGCGGTGGTCGCAGAAGAAGTACGCACCCTTGCCAGCCGAACCAGTGAAGCCACCGCCAATATCGAAACCATCATCACAGAGTTTCAACAAGGTAGCTCCGCTTCATTGCAATCCGTGGATCAAGTCAATCAAGCCGCTCACCAACGTGCCGCTGATATCGAAACCTTATCTCAAGCCATGGCCGAAGCCGTCAACGCCATGCAAGCCATCTTGCAGCATGCTAACCAAATCAAACAACAAGCCCATTCAACCGCAGATCTAAGTGAGCAAGTGCAAAGCCAAATCATGGTGATTGCCAACCATGCTCAAGACACCTCAACCTCGGCCGGCCATAGCCGCGACATCAGCTTAAAATTGGCCGGCTTGTCTGAGCAATTGGCGCAATTACTTGGACAGTTCAGCTTGTCTAACAAGCAATGAGCGAGGCAGGTCATATTAAAAAGAGGTAACTTGATTATGCTAAAAGTGACCTAACACTACCAGCAAGCACGAGTCCTAGCATCTAGCTGGTGTTGCAGCCTTAGATTATTAATCTCAGTACAACAAAACAAAGTCCATACATTAGAAAAATTGAAATGATCAAAAATAGAGCCCAGCGCAAAAAACTTACAAATGGATGGCTGAATATTTTCCTAATATATTGATGCTCATACTTTCTGAACAATAAAACAGTAACTGCATAATGAGACACTAATAAAGTAAATCCCGCCTGGAAAAGAGCCAACTTGTTCACGAGGTAATCGCTTACCCCAGAATTACTTACAACAGCTATGCCTACCATTACAATGATTACGCTCCAACTTACCTTGTTAGGTATATTCACATATGCCATGACTAAAATTAGTAAACGATTCATACTTGAAAAATTAGCAACTCAACCAACCAATACACCAGCATGGCCCACAGCGCTATGCTGGATAATATGTAAAGCAAGAAACGGTGAGTCACTTGGTTATAACTACATTGCACCCCGCTGTGTAAAAACCGCCCGATAACAAACAGCCAAGCAGTGACCAAATAAAAGGGATTATTCATGGCCAAGAGCTCGATGGCGATTGCCAAGGCATAAAACAGAATCGGCAACTCAAATAAATTACGAAAATTATGGGCGGGTAGGTTGACCGACTCTGGCAGCAATTGTTGGATCTTCTCAAAACTAGCGAGCTGTTGCGGCGAGATACGTTGGCGATAAATATATGATAACCGCCGCCAATACATCAGTAGCCAAACGGCTAAGGTCAAACACATCAAAGCCGCAATCGGTAAATAAAGGCTAGTTAGCATCTTGGTACAATTCCAGCGGCAAACCATCGGGATCTTGAAAGAAGGTAAATGCCCGCCCGGTGTATTCATCAATGCGGATCGGCTCGGCAATAATGTTATGGTCGGCCAAATACGCTACCGTTTGTTCAACACTGTCGACCCGAAAAGCCAAATGCCTTAACCCTTGCGCTTCGGGTCGACTCGGCCTAGCAGGGGGGTTAGGAAAAGAGAACAATTCTAACTGACCCCCATCGGGCAATTGCAAATCCAGCTTATAGGATTGGCGCTCGGCGCGGTAATGCTCACCTATAATAGGCAGCTGTAATACCTGATGATAAAACGCCTTTGAGCGCTCATAGTCAGAGCAAATAATCGCAACATGGTGGATCCCTTTAAGCACAGGCTACCTCTCTAGCACAGTAGTAAAACACGCGTCAGCTTATCACTTTTTAATCAAGTTTTGGCATTGACTTTGCGCTAAGCAATCGCCAAGATAAAGCCATGAACATATTCCGCTTTGCCTCAATTTTAAGCATTATCATCATTCCAAGGAATGGTGGGATTGCTTATACCTGAGTGTAAAGCAAACCCGCCAACAGGCGGGTTTTGTTTTCCTGCTTGTTGGCCTTAGCGCAAGCAGGAGAAGCAATGAAAAAAGTCGCCGTGTTTGGCAAGCCCGGAAGTGGCAAGTCCACCTTAAGTAAACAGCTCAGCGCTGCTAAAGGCATTCCATTATTTCAACTCGACAACATAGAATACGCCAGCAATGGCGAGCGTGTTGCACGTGATATCTACGACAATCAACATCAAGCGATCCTTGACCAAGATAGCTGGCTAATTGATGGCTTTGGCCCCATAGCTTCGTTTCAACAACGCCTCGCCGCAGCAGACACCCTGATTTATATCGATCTCCCCTACCCACTAAGTTACTGGCTAGTCACCAAACGCATGCTTAAAGGGTTGTGGACTAAACCCGAAGGCTGGCCCGATGGCAGCTCGGTCATCAAGGGCACCTTGACCAGTTATAAGGTACTGAAAATGTGCCCGCAATTTTATAATGACGCGTTTTTACAACGCCTTACCGCCATGACACCCGCGAAAAAGCTGTATGTGATCCGCTCGTTGCAACAACTCAATCAATTTGTTGACCATGTTGATTAGTGTTTTTTGTAGGACCGGAGCTTGCTCCGGGAATCGGTGATGTTCGCGCAGCGAGCTGC
>NZ_JBKFDK010000029.1:0-49843 GCF_046452435.1 Motilimonas thetidivivens | reverse complement strand
GGCATTTAAACGGAACAAAAACAGTTGGTTATGTTTCGTGCCTCAACAGTATAACCAACTATTTTTGTCCGCTTAATACGGCGTTAAGAGTTAAGATGAATCGTTTACTATATCTACTATTATTTGCTTCCATTAGCGCTACTGCAGGTGACTTTAGCAGCCCGGAAAGTGCAATTAAGTCACTGGAGGCAGCATACGCCAATCAGGATATGCAGAAAGCGATGGAAGCCCGAGATTTTCACGCTGAAGCCTATTTAATGATCGCTGATGTTAACAAGGAATATTTGAGCGACCCGGAAATAATGCTTGAAACAGAGAAAGTGTTAAAGCTCGGCTTTCAAACTGAAATGAAAAATGGCTTGCCTGATTTCTCTGGCGTTGAATGTGTTCTTAAAGACAAAGAAACACTAAAGAATAACGTCGTTCGCTTTGTTGAGATATGTAAATTTCCCGGTGGTGGTCAATCTAAGCAGTATGTGCATGCTTATAAAGGAAAAAATGGCTGGAGGTTTGTAGCATATGTTGGCAATAACCCTTAACAATTCCAGGCAGCAACGTTCGCTGCGCTCACTGGACCTCGCAAGCTCGGCCGCTGCTGGCGGGCGTTAGAAGGTAGTCGCATGGATGAAGTTTTACTCAAGGGGGAGAAAGGAATTTCAGTGTCTTTTCACTCGCCTGAGGTAAATTTGCAAGGCTGGCTTGAGAAGTATTCTGTTACTATTTCTGCTAGATCAATGACTGCGACCGTACAGGTGGAAAATGCACTATATGGTACTAATCCTGATGATTTCTTTGAGCGTGTTTCAAATGAGTGGCAGGGTTGGAATGGAAAGAAGGATTGGGCTTCAATAGAGGGTGAGTTTAGCCTCGCTGCAAAATCAGACTCTACCGGCCATATTGAGGTAACAACACGTTTAGAGCCCAGCTTTTATGTACCGTGCTGGTCTTCTGAAGTAACACTAATAGTTGAAGCTGGGCAACTAGAGCCGCTGTATCGTAAATTTAAGGCGTTCTTTTATCCCTCTTCTAACAAGGGGAGTCACGCAGACTAGTTTTAAGCTGCTTTCGCTACTCGCTCAATCAACTTAAAACTAGCTGGTGCTACCGGCGTTAGCATTCAGGTGAACTTATGAGTATTCGAGTCGCAAATGAAAATGATGTTCCCAAAATATGCACTCTAGTAAAGTCACTTTCATATTTTTATTTGGAAAGTGATAAAGCAGAGTTGCCGAATTGGTTTGCTGAGACACTCACCACCGAAGCTTTTCAAAATAGAGTTCAGAGTAATGAATATCATAATTTTGTTTACGAAGCGGATGATGAAATTGTGGGTTATTTAGCGTTAAAAAATAATAGCCATTTGTATCACCTATTTGTTTCTGAGTCATATCAAGGCAAAGGGATTTCTAGGTGTTTGTGGAGTCATGCGTTAGAAAAGTGTGTATCTGATATTTATACTCTTAGATCTTCGTTGTTTGCCGTTCCAATCTATAAAAAGTTTGGTTTTAAGGTAATCGGTGACGCTGGTGAAAAAGATGGAATTGGGTATCAAACCATGGAACTACGGCTGTAAAATGCTAGTTAGGAGTCTAAATCTAGCAAAAACAGTTTGTTACGTTTCGATTCGCTACACATTATAACCCACGATTTTTGTCCGATTAACGCGGCGTTAGTGCGTCAAGCGAAGCTTGATGCATCTTGCAGGGTGCAAGTCCCTGTCGGGTAAGGTTTAACTCAGAATACTACGGGACAACCACCACTTTTTGCACTAATTTGCGTCCCCCTGTTTCAAGCACGAAGCGCACCAGTATCTAATTTAAGACAGTAAAAGAGGTGATGGTCTGGAAGCTTGGTTCAAAATGAAAGTTCAGTTTGTGCTGCAAGGGAAAAGTTGTTCGAGGAATAAAAAAAATCCTTTCCCGGTGAATGGGCCTACACCGGGAAAGGGCTCCTGGGATCAATAAGGGAGCAAAGTATAGCGGTGAGGCTAGTGCCTCACAGAAAGCTATTTGGTTTTGTGGCCTAGGCCTTTGTTCATGGCGCGCAGTAGGGTGCCGTCGTCTTGAGTGATTTCCCAAGAGAAGATGCCGCCGTAGCCTTGGTCAACAACGAATTTACCTTTGGCTTCGATTGAGCGTGGGTCATCAAAGCTGATAAATGCGCCGGTATTCTTGTTATAAACGTAAGCCGCTTCCGCTTCTTCGTCATAACCGTATTGGTAACCGTTTTGGTCAACAAATTTGTTCATGATATCTTTGTAAGAGAAGTAACCCGCTTCACCTGTGTCACTGGCGTGAGCCTTACCTTCGGTACCACTTTCTGGGAATTTGGCTGGGTCTTCCCATTTAGCGCCTTCCCAACCACGGCCGTAGAAGGCTGCGCCCACGACTAGTTTGTTCTTCGGTACGCCCGCGTTTTCTAGGGTTTTCAGCATGGTATCCACACCCATACCCCAGAGAGTGTCTTTCGTGGTGTGCAGGTTAGTTAAATGACCTACCTGAGGGCCCCAGCCGCCAAAGAAGTCATAAGTCATGGCATAGATGTGATCCATGTATTTTTGCGCTTCAGCAAAGTCGATATTCGCTACTTTGCTTGGGGTGCCGTTTACTGCGGCAGAAAGCTCGTATTTGCGGCCAGTTTTTTCGCTTAGCTTATCTAGCTCGGCGCGTAGTTCTTTCATCAATAGGGTAAATACTTCACGCTCGTGGGCTTTCTCTTCCTCAGTAAGTGAGTTGCCACGCCAGCTAACGTGAGAGTTATCTTCACCGCCTGGGTATTCCCAGTCGATGTCGATACCGCCAAAGAAATCGTACTTAGCAATCAGTTCTACGGCCGTTTTTACAAACGTTTTGCGACCTTCTTCTGATTTGGCCATGGCGCGAAATGGTTCAGACATGGTCCAGCCACCAAATGAAGGCAAGATGACAAGGTCTGGGTTTTGCGCATGGATTTTTTTCAGCTCACCAAAGTGGCCATAGTATTCTTGTGGCTCAGGATTTTTATCAAAGCGTACATCTAATGCGGCTTCGGTATCGACCACGGTCGCTGTGAAAGGCTCTTTACCTTTACAGTTTTCCTCGAGCATTTTCTTGAGGCCGTCATTCACATAATTGTGCGGGGCACACATAGAAAGGAAAGCGTAAATAACGTGAGTAAGGTTTTTAACTGGGATATTACGAACGGTGTAAACATCACCTTGTAAACGCCAATCTGGGAAATAGCTGGCAACTACTTTACCTGAGGTATTTGGGGTTACTTTATAAGGCTTAGCTTTTGGTGCTTGTACGTAGCGATGGTTTTCTGAACTTTCAGCTAGTGCCGGAGTGGCGGTTGCTGCTACCAGTAAGCTGGTTAATAACGAAAGTTTAAATTTGTTCATTATTCGCTTCCCTTCTAATCCTAGTCCGTTGTCTTGGTAGATGCATGTTGTCAGAGATAGCCGTTGAAAAATAGTGGAGTTAGGTTAGGTTTTCACGAAAATAATAACAATCACATAAAAAACAAACTCTTATGGTTTTTAGAGGGCTGATTGTCATCACGCATGGATCGTGACTAGCAGCGTTTTGTGAGCAGGGTAGTTTTTTGTCTTGTAAAGTTTTTAGCAGCGAATGAAATGCAATTTGTTGCAAAGCTTACTTTTCAATGAATTAGTTTTTTTGTACCATGAAATGATCGCATTACAATATGAAGTGAAATATCTTTATATTTTAAATCAGTTAGTTAGTGTTTTTCTTTCCAGCTTTTTTGTCCTTGGTTTGGTTCATCAAATTTCACGAAAATGGCGATAACCAGATCAAGTTAGCTGAAATTTTCGAGTCGATTGAGTAAATAACCGTAAGAAACTTATTCCGTATATGTGCATTTATTCAACTATTTTGCATATTGAGTGAACCCTGGTTAGCTATTGGTTACTGGTTACTGGTTACTGGTTACTGGTTACTGGTTACTGGTTACTGGTTGCTGGTTACTGGTTGCTGGTTGTTGAGTGTTGGCTATAGGTTGCTGGCTGTTTGCTGTTGAGATTAACAAAGCATGTTAGACGATTTCAGTAGACAAAAAAAACGGAAGCTATCAGCTTCCGTTTCGATAGGAGGTAACTAAACCGTTATAGGGCTTTCCAAGGTCCCCATTGTGCCACACCTGGCTCTTCACCTTGCGTCCACCACTTAGCTTCGTATGTTGTGCCATTATGGCTGACCTTATCACCAGATAAGTAGATACTGGTGGCTATCCAAGCATCTTGAGGCGCTTGGCTTGGCACGATAGTTGGCTCTGCTGTAGGTTCTAAAGTAGGTTCCACAGTGGGTTCAACCGTTGGCTCTGCCGTTGGTAGAGGTGGCTCAGCAGTGGGGAAAGGTGTTGGCTCCTCCGTTGGCTCAACTGTTGGTGTGACTACGCCATCTAAGGCTTCCCAAGGCCCCCATTGCGTGCTGCCAGGCTCAGTGCCCTGTGTCCACCATTTGGCTTTGTAGGTTTTTCCTTGGTAAGTGACGATATCACCAGAAAGGTAAACAGATGATGCATTCCATTCGCCACTCGGTTCGGTTGTTGGGATTGGAGTCGGCTCTGTCGTTGGCTCGTTTGTAGGCGTTACGGTTGGCTCAATCGTTGGCTCTTGTGTTGGAATGATGCCACCGGTGCCACATTCGCCTGTGCCTGTGTTGTTAATAACTTCATGCATCGCCGTGAGCAATGAATATTGGTTAGGGGCATCTTGGGTTAGTTCCCAGTTCATGATACCACCTGCTTGCTCTAGAGCTAGCTTGGTCTTTTCTTTGATCAGTGGAATACCATTGTAGTAACCACCGCCTGATTGATCACGACAGGCTGCTGTTGGGTCGGCGGTAACGATGTCACGGTATTTTTGCCAAGTTGGGCGAGCATAGAAAGGCACACCTAGCACAATTTTCTCTTTGGCTAGGCCGCGACCACTCCAGTAATTAATCGATTCAACGGCCACTTGGTAGGTTGAATGATCGCTATTGTTGGCGTCGTATGCCATTAAGTTTAAAAAATCGATGTCTTCAAATACCGCATTCTCAACACCTGCACCTGTGTAACCATAGGCAACAACGGCAGCCGTTAAGAATTTACCCTTAGGCTTAAGCGCCTTGCTTAGCTCATCCATCAATAGTGTATAGCGCTGTGCACTGGCACCTGGATCTGGGTATTCCCAATCCATGTCTACGCCATCAAGATTGTATTGCTCAACAAAGGCCATGACGTTATTGACGAAATTAGCACGGCTGACAGGGTTGGCGGCTAGGGTTTCAAAAGCGGAATCATTACCGCCATTCCAACCACCAATGGCAATACCGACTTTGACGTTTTCGGCATGTGCGCGGCTTACGAGATCAATGAGTGTTTGCGGCGCATCGATAGGCTTAAGTGAACCGTCGGCGTTTGGCAGTAAAAAAGAGTAGTTGATGTGGGTAAGTTTGTCGTACTGAACTTCAGCGGTAGAGCCCTGCCACGAAGGGTAGTAGCCCACGACTTTAAAATCTGCCGCACTCGCAGCCACTTGTGCAGAAGTACCCAATAGAGAAGCAAACGCAATGGCTTGCGCTAACTGTTTTAATTTCATAATAACCATCCTTGTTATGTTGTGTTCTTAGCTATCCTTGCCAAGCTCGAACATGATTACAGATGGCGACCAAATTGTGAACAGATAGTATTAACTAGGGTCAGGATTTGTGCGTAAGTTCGAATTTTTATGCAGCTTAGCAGGCCCTTCAGACGTCGACTAAGCCGCATGGTATTCACTTATCGCGAGTTAAACCAGTGTGGGAAGTGTTGCTTGAGCACCGGCACATAAGGTCGTGCAATGGGCAGGCGTTTGTCATCAATTTCCACTTCATATTTAAGTTTGGTTAACTGATGTACCTTAACCACTTTTTTCGGGTTGATTAACCAAGAGCGATGGATCTGCAATAACACCTCGTCATCAAAGTAAAGTTTGATGGTTTTGAGGCGCAAGGTCAGATAGATAGGATCTTTCTTATTGGGTAAATAGATGCCGCTGTAACCCTTTTCGGCTTTGATATATAGCAGCTTATCTTTGCGTGAAGCTATGTCGTATAACTCGGACAAGAGCTGAGGCTCTTTAGTTATTTCATGCAGTTGGCGGCGCACCATTTGTATTTGGGTGACTAAGCTGTGGAAGTAGTAAACGTCATCTTCGGTGAGAGGCTCTTTACTATAGAGTTCAAAGCTAAATTCACCTAAATCCGGATGAGCTATGGTGATATTGTCTTGATGATCTTCGTCGTCAGCTTCGTTACTGTGAATAACGCTTTCGCCTTGGTAGACCTTTACCGTAGGTTTGCTAGGGTCATTAATGAATACCTCGAAGGCTTCTTTGATTAGCTCATTAATGTCTTTTAGCTTGCAAGCTTGAGATGAAAAGGCTTGTAGACTCTGTAGACGCTCATTCGCCGTTTCAAGCTGAGTTTGCGGTGACGCTTTATGATGAGGATCGGCCGGCAGCACTTTGACTTTCGGTGTTGGTAGCAACGGCGGCTCTGCTTGTTGTAATAGCAAATGGCAGCTATGTTGTTTCGCTTGTGCGTCAAATTTTATTTCCGCGCAAAGTGAGCTAACACATTGCTTTATTAAGGATATGTTTGGCATTTGAGCTAAGCTCACCACCGGCGGAGCGCCTTCGGTTAACATGCTAAGACAAACTTTTCCCCCTTGTGGGATGGAGCTAAAGTAAATCTTCTTACCGTTATCGCAGTTATCGCTCGCCCAAGAAATGAGGGTAATCAACAGCTTTTGCAAATACACAGGATCGGCTATGACGGTGGTGTTTTCGTCTAACTGTGTGCTATCTATTTGTACGCCCTTGTTGTCAATATAGGGCAGTAAAATGTTGGTGCTAACATTTAGAATTTCTTTAAAGTTTACTGGGCCTAGCTCAGCATTTCTTGGGCTGTGAGCTAATGTTGTGTCATGCAGTAAGCTATGAACTAAATGGTTAACCTCCAAGCCTGTTTGACCAATATGATGCAAACGTTGCTGGCTTTCTTCGGCTAATAGACTTTGATGGTCTTTAATTCGTTGCGATAACGCGGCTATCCCCTGCAGTGGGGTGTTAAGTTGTTGTAATTGAGACTTTAATTTAAGGTACTGATCTCTGTCTTTGACATCCGCTTCTTCCTCTTTGTATTGAATATACTTCACTCGTATCAATAGCAATATCATCAACAAGGTAAAGGCGATGGTCAGTAAAATGCGTGTTTTGTAATTGGTGTAAAATAACTCAGCTTGAAACAAGATGGCTTGCCACGGGTAAATCGCCGCATAGGTTTGACGGATTAAGGAATCTTGCCCTTTTAGATCGTTATGCACTTGGCGAATGGCTATGCCTGCGAGGCCTAGTTGTTCCATATAAGCAATTTTTTCAGCCAGAGAGTCTTCACTCTCATAGCTGACAAAGTGGCCGTCATTTTTGTCTGGATTGAACAACCACGAGGCCTTAGCGTTATGATCCCAATGCTTTTGATAAGCAGGGTTATCCAAAAAGCCGACTAAATGGCCGCGATTATAAAGGCCTGTTCTACCCGAGCTTGTGGTATCCCAACTGCCCCAGCTAATGTCGCCTGCTAATTGGTATAAGCCATTATCTTGGCGAGGAACTTGGTCCCAAGCGGTGGCAAAACTCGCGATATTAACCACAATTTTTTCGGCTGGAGCCCCTTGCTCGATAATACTGCGCACGGCTATATCAACGGAGTTCGCTTCGGTGTTGGTTTCGCTGAAGCGTTTTTTAACGTTAGCAGTGAGGTAGAGTGGGGTAATATGGTTGGCGAGCTTGGTATCTTCCCAATAGCCATGCATGTAAGCAGTTGAAAGGCTAATTAAATCAAGATATTGGCTTGCTTCTCTGACTTGCCAGTTTTGCTCATACCCGACGGCGGCAGGTATGGTGCTAATTAATAAGTACTTCTTGCGATCTTTTTGCCCTTCAAGGTAAAGCTGTTCATCTAACTCAGCCAATAACAGGGTGAAGTTTTGTTTATCAGTCTCTAGGCCGTGTTGTTTAGCGCGTTGCGTAGCAACAGGAAAATTCCAATCTATTTCAATACCATCAAATTGGTAGCGCTTCATAAATTCAATGGCTGATTTAGCAAAGTCTTCGCGTAGCTCAGGGTCTGCCGCAATGTTGGAGTAGTGCTCGGATCGCCCCCAACCGCCAATCGAAATAATGGTTTTTATCTGTGGATAGAGCTGTTTTAGGCTGACCATTTGGCCAAAGTTACCACTGAAAGGTAAGTTTTCATCGGCATCAGGGTATTGCAAGTTGAGGTCGGCGTATTCATCGCCTACCTCGACCGTGCCATCAGAATCAAATTTAGCGCTTTGGTAAACAAGGTGCGTTATTTGAGTGCCAGGGATATCTTTGATGTGATAATTCGGACTGTAAATTCCCCATTGCTTGTAGTACGCCATGATTGCTGTGCTTTCGGCAGCAGCAACTAAGCCTACGTACAACAAATTGCACATTAAGGCTAAAATGATCCACAAAGAACGCATAATGACTTGCTTCTTCCTTATTAATAGCTTGTAGAATAACAGTTTTATTATTTTTATATGCGCATTAAAAACTAGCCAGCAGGCATAAGCAATTACAGAATCGGCCTGCTGTGATCTTCCTATCGAAATGTGGCCATTTATTGTGCATTGTTATTGTATCTCACTGTAATCAGGCTGCGGCAGTTGTTGCAAGAGCTGCTTAGGTCTAGTCTTAGCAAACGCTGAGCTAAGGTTTAGTTAAGGTTTAGCTAAGGTTTATTAAAGCGAGTTGCGTTCTGCCTAAGATCTCCTAAGATCGGCGAGATATTAAAGGTTAAGAGAAAATTATGACGTTTGAACACCCTATAGCAGCACTACAATATTGGCAGCAAAATGAGCCGGAGCGGATCTACCTAAGACAGCCTCAGGGTGATGAGTTTATTGAATACACTTGGCAGCAGGTGGCTCAACAGGCGAGATGCATTGCCAGTGCGCTTAAAGCTATGGGGTTTGATCCGGGTGAGCGGGTTGCGATTTTAGCGAAAAATAGCGCGCAATGGTTTATTGCTGATTTAGCCATTATGCTGGCGGGCTATGTCAGTGTGCCAATTTATCCGAGTGCGAGCAGTGAAACCATTCACTATATTCTCAAGCACAGCGAAGTGCGGGCCATTTTTATTGGCGCATTAGATAATTGGGCAGACCAAGAAAAAGGCATAGAAAGTGATGTCGTGCGTATTGCTATGACCGCCGATACTATGCCTGCTGCATTGCATTGGCATAAGTTAGTGCAAAACAATGCCCCCATAGATTATCCAGTGGAGCTAAAGCCGGATAATAAAATGAGCATAGTTTATACCTCAGGAAGCACAGGTGAGCCTAAGGGCGTGGTGATGAGCTTTGCCAGTTATGCTAAAGCGGCCTATCACCTAATTGATGTTTTGCAAATCGAGTCCCCCGAGCGGGCTGTTTCTTACTTACCTTTAGCCCATATTACCGAGCGCGTTTATGTGCAAGGCTCATCTTTGTTTTCTGGCCTAGTGACAGTGTCCTTTGTTGAATCCTTGGCAAGATTTAATGATAACTTACGTGCCATCAAACCTACGCTGTTTCTTTCTGTGCCACGGTTATGGCTGAAGTTTCAGCAAGGTATTTGGCAAAACCTCCCGGCGAAAAAGCTCAATCTGCTGCTCAAGTTACCGTTTATCAATACCATGGTGAAACGTAAAATTAAACAGGCCCTGGGTTTGGAGCACGCGCGGTTACTTGGCTGTGGTTCGGCGGCCGTGTCGCCTGAATTACTGCGCTGGTACGCTAAGTTGGACATTAATATTTGCCAAGCTTGGGGCATGTCTGAAACCTTAGCTTATGGCCCCCTTAATGTGCCCTTTAATCCCGATAAAATAGATTCCGTGGGTAGAGTTGGCCCGGGTGCAGAGATTAAAGTATCGGAACAAGGAGAGTTGCTGTTTAAAAGTGACGCCTTAATGGATAAATATTTTTTACAGCCTGAACTAACGCGGCAGTTTTTCACTAAGGATGGCTACATTCATACCGGGGATAAGGCTGAAATTGACGCAGAGGGTTATGTGCGTATCACAGGCCGGATCAAAGATATCTTTAAAACGGCGAAAGGCAAATATGTGATGCCCGTGCCGATAGAAGCAAAATTTGAAGACTCGCCCCTAATTGAACAAGTTTGTGTGGCCGGTGAAGGATTAGCTCAGCCCATCGCTTTACTGATTTTATCCGATGGAGCCAAGTCACTGACCAAAACAGATGCCGAAGCAAAACTTCACGAGTTGTTGGTTCATATTAACGAGCGCTTGGAATCTCATGAACGCTTGGCGCACTTGTTGGTATTGAGCGATGCATGGACACCTGAAAATGGGCTGTTAACGCCGACCTTGAAAATCCGCCGACATAAACTTGAAGCCAAGTATCAGGCGCTGTTTGGTGATTTGGCAGGGGAAATTATTTGGCACTAATCAGGTGCAGGTGCAAAGACTGAGCCTTCGCCAAGCCTTCGCCTGAGGCGAAGGCTGGTTAACATTATTGGTTCCCGTTGAGTGCTTTCCGTTAGTGCTTAGGCTACTTCGGCGGCTTCAACTCTAAAGTCGCTAGAAAGTTGTTCTAACTCGGCGACTAACATATCTTTGCCCATATCCACGGGTACCATCAGGGTCATTTCGGCAATGAATACGGTACTGCCTAAACCTATGACGCCAAAACGATGGTTTTCCATGTGTTCAATGGCTACGCCCTTACTATCAAGAAAATGTGTAATATCGCTGATAATACCTGGGCGATCGTTGGCTTCAATTTTCAGCTCTAGTTCCTCACATTCTGTCACTGTCACTAGTTTGATTTCTGAGGTACTGACATGAAAATTAGGGATACTGTTAAAATCCGCTTTGAGTGCGGAGAGGTTCTCGCCTGGAATATCAATTTTGATGATCCCGGCTATTTGTCCTTCTAAGCGGCTGATTTTACTGTCAAGCCAGCGTCCTTCTAGCGCATGAGTTTTGCCTGCTAACAGTTTTAGTAAGTCGGGGCGGTCCTCGCCAGCAATCGTTGCTATAAATTGTGTGTTCATCTTTTTCCCCTTAGGCTAGAAGATTAGCTTAGTTATTTAACTACTACTTTTTGAGTGGTTAGTAGCCATACAGTAACAACTTTTAACTCAATTATTCGTGATCTTGTTCAATTAACCCGTTGACGGGAAAGAATTATTAAATTCCCTTACTAATTATAGCTGAACTTTAACTAAGCCAAGCTGAATCAAAGCTTAATCGCGAAATCAGATGGCTCGAACGTTAAATATGTCATTTATTCTGTCTTTTTGTTGATCTTGAAGTGATGTTTCTGGTGATAGCGTTAATTCCGTTAAAGGCTATTGGCAACCCAGGTTTTTAAGGCTAGTTGTTTAACATGCGATTAACATGGGAGGGTGAGTCATGGGCCAAGCAATGCATAAAGCACAACATGGTTTTGACAAAACACATATCTTGCATATCTTGCAATTTGTTAAATCAAGCCTAATCACGATGTTCTTACTTTTTTGGCTAGTCAGTAGCTTCATCAGTAAGGCTTATGGCGCGCCAACCGCAGCGGGTAAATTAGAGTTGTTAAGCGTCGTTGCAACGTCATTGGCAGGCAATGGAGTTGCAACAGACGTTAAACAGGAGTTGATGGTTTATTTGCCGCCAAGCTTTCAAGGGCAGCCAAACAAGCGCTATCCGGTGGTTTATTGGTTACTTGATTTTAACCAAGGCATTTACGCCATCAAGGAGCTGAAAGCGCAGCTCGATTTGTGGTTTGCTCGCCCAGAAAACCAAGAGTTTGTCTTAGTTGCAGTGACAGGAACCAATAAGTTGGGTGGCAGCTTTTATCTCAATTCTACTTTGACTGGGGCTTGGCAAGATTATTTGCTTTGGGATCTCCAACCTCAAGTGGCTCAGCAAGTTCGCGTGCGAAGCGATCAATTCGGGGTGGCTTGGATTGGCTTTGGTATGGGCGGCCTTGCTGCTTTAAATCTTGGCTTACAATATCCAAGCCAAGCAAGCATAGTGGCTGCGTTTAGTCCTATGGTGATGGAGAATCGGCTGATGAAGCAATTTCTCCCTCAGATCCCTCGGCCAGTTTTACACGCTTATGCTGCCGTGGTCACGCCGACGGAAGGTGAAGAATACGGCGTGTTACCTCAGTTTGATGATAGCGAGGCGGATCTTGAAATCCAACAAGCTTGGTTTGCAGGAATGGCCAATTGGGAAGAGAAAATGGCGCTATATTTTCGCGAATACCCAAATAGCCGCATCTTACTCGGTTGCAGTAGTGGAAGTGCGCAAGGCTTTAGACAAGGCTGCGAAGCACTACATAAGGCCTTTGAAGTGAGTTATTTAGCACACCATTATATTAGCTATAGCGGTGCTTCAGAGGCGATTTGGCAAGCTCAATTTAAGCAAAGTGCGCTGCCTTGGTTGCAGCAAAACTTGCAGTTTTAGGTTGCCGATATTAAATTGCGGATAAAAATTAGTCATAGTTAATAAATAGAATAAATACAGCTAACATTGATTTATGATTATTGAAAAGCATCAATAGCGAGTGCTGATGAACAACACCTTACTCACTGAGCTGGGTTTTGCTGCAAACGACAGGGTTGTGCTGTTTCACTGTGATGATATCGGCATGAACCATGGCAGTATTCAAGCCTATCAAGATATCAAAGACTTTGGCATAGCGCGCTCTGGCTCTGTGATGGTCAACTGTCCTTGGTTCTTATCGGCGGCTAATCTCGCTAAATCGAATCAGGATGCGGATTTAGGCGTGCACTTGATGTTGACCTCGGAGTGGCAAGAATATCGCTGGCGACCCATATCTGGGTTAAATGCTGATAGCGGCTTGCTTGATCAGGACGGTTTTTTTCATCGCAGTGAATATGATTGTTGGTTACATGCCAAACCTGAAGCCGTAGAACAAGAGGTTGTCGCCCAAATTGAAGCCGCATTGCAACTGGGCATGCCGATTAGCCATCTTGATTCCCATATGTTCGCCATGCTTTCGGCAAAAACCTTGCCGATTTTTAGTCGGATTGCGCAGCAATACCATTTACCCATCATGGCTATGCACTGTGATTATCTTGAACGAGTGCCGCAGTTTATTGAACATACTCAAATGCAACGTACTCAGACCCCGCTTGTTCCTTCGTGGCCTGAAGTAAAAACCACGGCGCAGCAAATGCAGCAACAGGGTATTAAGCTATTTGATAACTGGTGTAGTTTGCCTTTCAATAATGCAAGTGATCGCGTTGCTCAAATTAAACAGCAGTTGGCTGAATTCCCAGCAGGTGTAACCTTTTTTATGCTACATCCTTCCCTCGACACGCCTGAACTGCGCGCGATTTGCCCTGGCGTTGAATGGCAAATTCGGGTGGCGGACTATCAAGCTTTGCTGAGCCAAGAGCTAAAAAGCTATATCCAGCAGCAAGGTATTCAGCTTATCTCATTTCAAGAAATCAAGGCGTTAATGGTTCGCTAATGGCTGGTGTAACTTAACGCTGCATACTCGCTAATAGGCGCTCCATGGCACGATAATTCAGTGCTTCGGCTAAATGTTGGCGGTTGATGTGTTCTACTTGCGCTAAATCGGCAATGCTGCGGGCGACTTTTATCAGGCTGTGCCAAGTGCGCACGGATAGTCCTAGCTTTTCAATCGCGTTTTCTAAAAACTCGGCATCGGCTTGTTGCAGGGGACAAAATTGTTTTATATCGGCCGCTGTTAAATGGGCATTTAACTTGTCTTGGCGCTGTAATTGGATGGCTCTACTGACTTCTACGCGAGCCTTAATGGTGGCACTGGATTCACCTTCTTGGCTGGTTTGACTTAGGCTGCCCTTGGGTAAGAGGGGGATCATCACCGACAGATCAAAACGATCAAGCAAGGGGCCAGATAAACGCTGTAAATAGCGTTGGATTTGATCGGGTGTGCTGCGGCATAAGTCGCCTTGATGATACCCGCAAGGACTGGGGTTCATAGCGGCAATAAGCTGAAATTTAGCGGGGAAATTTAATCGCGCGGTGGCTCTGGAAATGGTGATTTGTTGGCTTTCCATCGGTTCCCGCAAGTTATCTAAAATGACGCGGGAAAATTCCGGTAATTCGTCTAAAAATAAGATGCCATTATGACTTAGGCTTATCTCGCCCGGTTTTGGTTTTCCGCCACCCCCCACCAGCGCGGCGGCTGATGAGCTGTGATGGGGCTGGCGAAAGGGACGTGATTGCCACGCCAAAGAGGGTACATCGCTAATGGAATAAATGGCGGCGGTTTCTAAGGCTTCGGCTTCGGTTAAGCTGGGCATAATGCTCAAAATGCGATTGGCCAGCATGGTTTTGCCCGTGCCAGGCGAGCCGACCAACAACAAATGATGCCCAGCGCTAGCGGCGATCTCCAGTGCCCGTTTGCCTTGATACTGGCCTATGATGTCGGTTAAATCACCATAGTCACCGGCGAAACAAGGAACTTGATGCTCGGGGGCGTTGGCTAAGTCACCTTGGCCGCAAATAAAACGGCAGACCTGCAGTAAATTAGCCGCCACCTTGTGCTCGCCTTCGACGCAACTGACTTGTTCGGCATTAGCCTCGGGCAAGACTAAGGTGCGCCGTGCTGCCCGCGCCGCCATAGCGATGGGGATGATGCCTTTGCAAGCCCTTAATTCCCCCGACAAGGCCAGCTCGCCGTAAAATTCATACTGGGAAAAGTGAGTGGCGGGTATTTGGCCGGACGCAGCCAAGATCCCCAGTGCGATGGCGAGATCGAATTGGCCGCCATGTTTTGGCAAGTCAGCGGGGGCGAGGTTAACGGTTAAGCGTGAGCAGGGAAACTCAAACTGGCTATTTTGGATGGCGCTGCGCACCCGCTCTTTCGCTTCTTTGACGCTGGCTTCGGGCAGACCAACCAGATTAAAAGCGGGCAGCCCTCTTCCTAAATGAATTTCGACTGTCACTTCGGGGGCATCTATCCCTAATAAACTGCGGCAATTAACAATTGCAAGTGACATGATTTGCTCCGTGGCTGGCTTAACATCCTCTCATTCAGTATTGGTCAGATATTGATCTGAGCAAAATTAATGGGGAATTTTTTGGATAATTTTAATCAAAGGGGGGATCGGGCTAATTGAGAAAATGCCTTGCCGATCTTTTGTGTATTTTAAAATAATTAGATTTATCCACTGCTAAATCTAGATTTACTTATATTTCATGGTTGACAAAGTGGCTTAACCCTGAGGGAAATGAGGTTTTCCTGCTGCTTGCCTGTGTTGATGCTTATCTCGGTTTATGGTAGTTATGTAGTCAGTTTCTAGACAATTTCGTGACTGAGTACTCAATGTTTAAAAAAATTAGCCTAATTATTCTGGTCCTAGTGGTGGTCATTCAGCCATCGCTCGGGGGAATGTTGGCTAAGAAAAAATAACTCAGACAAACATTTTAAACCCCCGACCCGCCAAGGCTCGGGGGTTTTTTTTTGACTTAGGATGTGTGGTTATGAACGGTGCCCATTTTGTTGTTAAGGCATTACAGCAGCAAGGCGTAAAACAGGTATTTGGCTATCCCGGTGGTGCCATCATGCCGGTTTATGATGCCTTGTATGATTGTGGTGTAGATCATTTATTGTGTCGTCATGAGCAAGGCGCAGCGATGGCTGCGATTGGTTATGCTCGCTCTACTGGCGGTGTGGGGGTCTGTATTGCCACCTCTGGCCCCGGCGCCACAAACCTGATTACCGGGCTTGCTGATGCCTTATTAGATTCGGTGCCGATTGTTGCCATTACTGGCCAAGTGGCATCGCCATTAATTGGCACCGATGCCTTCCAAGAAGTAGATGTGTTAGGCATGTCGCTATCTTGTACCAAGCACAGCTTTATGGTGCAAAGAGCCGAAGACTTAGGCTCGGTTATTGCGCAAGCCTTTGAAGTCGCTCGCTCGGGTCGTCCAGGCCCAGTTTTAGTGGATATTCCTAAAGACATTCAACTAGCCGCCATTGAACATGCCTGTATTAGTCACGAAGTGACCGAGCCGGATGCGCCTGCCGCGACAGATATTGCGGCCGCACGTGAGCTTATCAGCCAAGCGAAGAAGCCACTGTTGTACGTCGGCGGTGGGGTTACTTTGGCTCATGCCGAAGCCGAGCTACGTGATTTCTTGGCGAAAACAAAAATGCCGAGCATGACCACCTTAAAAGGCATAGGCACTATCGCGCCCGAGCAGTATGGCTTTTTAGGCATGGTGGGTATGCATGGCACTAAGGCTGCGAACTACGCGGTACAAGAAGCGGATTTATTGGTCGTTGCGGGCGCACGCTTTGATGATCGAGTTACCGGTAAGCTAGATGAATTTGCGGTCCATGCGAAAGTCATTCACCTTGATATCGATGCCGCTGAATTAGGCAAATTACGCCACCCCGATGTGGCTATCGCGGCGGATTTAAAACAAGTGCTGCCGCAATTGACAATGCCTTTGGATATCGCCCCATGGCAACAGCACACCTTAGCCATGAAACAAGAATACCAATGGCGTTACGACCATCCGGGTGAGGCGATTTATGCGCCATTATTATTAAAACAGCTGTCAGACATGGCACCAAAAAATACCGTGGTGACTTGTGATGTTGGCCAACACCAAATGTGGGTGGCTCAGCATGTTGAGTTTGATAGTCCACGCGATCACCTTTCTAGCTCAGGTCTTGGCACCATGGGCTTTGGTGTTCCTGCCGCGGTAGGAGCTCAAGTCGCACGCCCTCACGATACCGTGATTGCGGTGTCGGGTGATGGCTCTTTTATGATGAATGTGCAAGAGCTGGGCACCATTAAGCGCCGTAAATTGCCGGTCAAAATTTTACTGATCGACAACCAGCGTTTAGGCATGGTGCGTCAATGGCAAAAGCTATTCTTTGAAGGTCGCTACAGCGAAACAATTTTGACCGATAACCCCAATTTTGTTGCCCTCGCGGCAGCGTTTGATATTCCGGGTGAAACCATCGTCGTGAAAGAACAGGTGAAACCCGCGCTAGAGCGCCTGCTAAACAGCGAAGGCGCGTACATCTTGCACGTGGCAATCAGCGAAGAAGAAAACGTGTGGCCATTGGTTCCCCCAGGTGCGGCCAACGATAAAATGATGGAGGAATGTGAATAATGTTACATCATCTTAGTGTGACGGCTGAGCACAGCCCTGAGTTATTAGAGCGTGTATTACGCGTGATGCGCCACCGTGGTTTTAGCGTGCAAAATATGCAAATGGAGCTAGATCCAGAATTGCAGCAAGTCCAGCTACAGGTAGCGGTAGCCAGTGAGCGCGCTATTGTGCTGCTGACCAACCAGTTAGCCAAATTGATTGGGGTAACAGACGTTGCGCTATTAGAGCAAGCGGCTAGCGTTAAAACGGAAGCTAAGCTGGTGGCTATTTAATTATCTGGTTGCTGCTTTTAGCAGTGGGAAAAACAAGACAACCAAGCCCTATTCGATTATGTTAGGGCATATTTATTCAGTGCTAATGCGCTAAATACGCAAATTTAATATGAATGTGAGAGAGTATTGTTATGCCTAAGTATCGTAGTGCAACGTCAACTCATGGACGTAATATGGCTGGCGCAAGAGCCCTTTGGCGCGCCACGGGAGTTAAAGATGATGATTTCGGTAAACCTATCATTGCCATTGCTAACTCTTTCACCCAGTTTGTTCCAGGCCACGTTCATTTAAAGGACATGGGTCAATTGGTGGCGCGCGCCGTTGAAGAAGCGGGCGGTATCGCCAAAGAATTTAACACCATCGCGGTGGACGATGGTATCGCCATGGGCCATGATGGCATGCTTTACAGCTTGCCTTCACGCGAATTGATTGCTGATTCGGTTGAATACATGGTCAACGCGCACTGCGCCGATGCCATTGTGTGTATTTCTAACTGTGACAAAATCACCCCAGGCATGTTAATGGCGTCAATGCGCTTAAATATCCCCGTGATTTTTGTTTCTGGTGGCCCAATGGAAGCGGGTAAAACCAAGCTTTCCGATCAAATCATCAAGCTAGACCTAGTTGATGCCATGATCAAGGGCGCTGATCCAACGGTTTCTGACGCAGAAAGTGAGCAAGTGGAGCGCAGCGCTTGTCCAACTTGTGGTTCATGTTCTGGTATGTTTACCGCTAACTCAATGAACTGTTTAACCGAAGCATTAGGTTTAGCGCAGCCGGGTAATGGCTCTATGCTAGCGACTCACGCCGATCGCGAAGGGCTGTTTATCAATGCGGGTAAACGTATTGTTGAGCTAACTAAGCGTTACTACGAGCAAGATGACGAGTCGGTATTACCGCGTAACATCGCTTGTCGTGCTTCGTTTGAAAACGCGATGGCACTGGATATCGCCATGGGCGGTTCAACCAACACCATTTTGCACTTGTTGGCTGCGGTTCAAGAAGGCGGTATCGACTTTGACATGGCCGATATGGACGAAATGTCTCGTCGCATTCCCCAGCTTTGTAAAGTGGCGCCATCCACTGCGCTTTATCATATGGAAGACGTACACCGCGCAGGTGGCGTTATGGCGATTCTTGGCGAACTCGATCGCGCAGGCTTGCTTAACACCCAAGTGCACACCGTATTAGGTATGACCATGGCAGAGCAGCTAGCGAAATATGACATCATGGTAACCCAAGACGAAGACGTGAAGAAATTCTACCGTGCGGGCCCTGCGGGCATACGCACTACTAAGGCCTTTAGCCAAGATTGTCGCTGGGATACGCTGGACGATGATCGCGCTGGCGGCTGTATTCGCTCGATTGAAAACGCTTTTAGCTTAGAAGGTGGCCTAGCGGTATTAACGGGTAACCTAGCGGTGGACGGCTGTGTGGTGAAAACCGCCGGTGTTACCGATGACAACTTTACCTTCCGCGGTCCTGCGCGCGTATTCGAAAGCCAAGACAGCGCAGTAAGCGGCATTCTAGGTGGTGAAGTGTTAGCGGGTGAAGTGGTTGTGATCCGCTACGAAGGGCCAAAAGGCGGTCCGGGCATGCAAGAAATGCTTTACCCGACTACTTACCTTAAATCCATGGGCTTGGGCGCGAAATGTGCTCTGATCACCGATGGACGTTTCTCGGGCGGTACTTCAGGTCTATCTATCGGCCACGTGTCACCAGAAGCGGCATCGGGCGGTGAGATTGGCTTAGTACAAAATGGCGATATCATCGACATTAACATCCCAACGCGTTCGATCAAGCTAGACGTGCCTGCGGGTGAGCTAGCGGCGCGTCGTGTAGCAATGGAAGCCAAAGGTAAGCTGGCTTGGAGACCTGAGAGCCGTGAGCGTAATGTTCCGTTATCACTAAAAATTTACGCTTCCAATGCCTTGTCTGCCGACAAAGGTGCGGTGCGTGATAAATCCAAGTACGAGTAAGCAGTTTAGGCTTGGTTGAAAGCGCTTTTCATCGCGTACAGCCTACAATAAGATGTAAACAACTGATGTAATCAACTTAGGGTCGGCAACGGCCCTTTTTTGTCTACGCGGATTGTTATCTTTTGCCAATTTAGCGCGAGCTTCGCAACACGCCGTTAACCCATTCATGGGGGCTTGAGACAAAGCATCCTTGCTTTGTACACTTGCGGATCCCGCGCCAAATTGTCTATAGGTGATATTCAATCGCAGAAAATGCGTTCCAATGAGTAACAATGGCTAACAGCTAACGAGGTAAAAATGGCAGAGCAAGTAAATAACGCAGCAGAATACTTAAAGAAAATTCTCTTGGCGCCGGTTTATGAAGCCGCTGTTGAGACCTCACTGCAGCCGTTAAAAAAGCTCAGCCAGCGAATTAATAACCAAGTGTTGCTTAAACGCGAAGATCAGCAGCCTGTGCATTCATTTAAATTACGCGGCGCTTATAACAAATTGGCCTCGTTATCCGATGCGCAAAAAGCCCAAGGTGTGGTGGCGGCTTCGGCCGGCAATCATGCGCAAGGGGTGGCGATGTCTGCCTCTAAAATGGGCATTAAAGCCATTATTGTGATGCCGCAAACTACGCCAGAAATCAAGGTTTCATCGGTACGTGAGCTAGGTGCTCAGGTCGAGCTGATCGGCAATAGCTTTGATGAAGCTAGCCAACATGCCAAACAATTGGCTGCCAACCAAGGTTATACCTTGATCCCGCCGTTTGACGATGCCGAAGTGATTGCCGGACAAGGCACGGTAGGTAAAGAGTTACTTCAGCAAGATACCCACTTAACCCATATTTTTGTGCCCGTGGGCGGCGGCGGACTCGCTGCTGGCGTGGCGGTGTTTGTTAAGCAGTTAATGCCAAATGTCAAAGTGATTGGGGTTGAATCACAAGATTCTGCTTGCCTAAAAGTGGCGCTAGAAACCGGTCAGCCTACCGAGCTGGAAAAAGTCGGCCTCTTTGCCGATGGCGTGGCGGTGAAAACCATCGGCACCGAAACCTTTCGTTTGTGTCAGCAATATTTAGATGAAGTGATCACCGTCAGCACTGATGAAATCTGCGCCGCGGTAAAAGATGTGTTTGAAGATACGCGCGCCATCTCCGAGCCTTCTGGCGCGCTGTCATTAGCCGGTTTAAAGCGTTACGCGCAAATGCATCAGCTAACGGGGCAGCGCATGGCGGCCATTTTAAGTGGCGCTAACATGAATTTTCATAGCCTGCGTTACGTATCCGAGCGTTGTGAACTGGGTGAGCAAAAAGAAGGCGTATTGGCGGTGACCATTCCCGAGCGTACTGGGGCGTTTTTAGAATTTATCAATATGCTTGGCGGTCGCGCCATCACCGAGTTTAACTACCGCTATGCCAGCGACCAACAGGCCAATGTGTTTGTCGGCGTGCGCATCCCGGGTGGTTTTGATGAATTGCATCAGCTATCCGAAAACTTGGTGCAAGCGGGCTATCCAGTGGTGGATTTATCCAACGACGAAATGGCCAAATTGCATGTGCGCTACATGGTGGGCGGACGCCCAGATCGCGCCATTGAAGAGCGTCTATTCAGCTTTGAATTTCCCGAACAGCCGGGCGCGTTAATGAAGTTTTTACAAACCTTAGGTACCCGATGGAATATCACTTTATTCCATTATCGCAACCACGGCGCCGCCTATGGCCGCGTACTCGCTGGCTTTAGTTTACCAGCGCAGGATAACGATGAGTTTAATAGCTACCTAGATAAACTGGGCTATGAAGTAAAAGAAGAGACGCAAAACCCAGCGTATAAGTTGTTCTTATCTCGTTGATTTATTATTGGTATTTCTTGGTGAGAGTTATAGTCTAACTGGCAATAATTTAGTCAGTTAGACAAAATCACCATCAACAAGGAGTGTCAGATGAAATATTGGATAGTGTTACTGCTAATCAGTGTAGTCAGCTTTGTTTCTGCTTGTCTTTATCGTGCTTTGAGTTCGGAAGTTGCCCCTTATCACGACATCATGCCTTTGCTCGCTATCATTTCGATGTTGGTTTTTATTATTTGCTGTATTGCCTTAGGCGGTGGCAACTATGGTGGCCGCAAAATAGAAGAATGCAAAGGGTTCGACGACGCATTTTAGGGGCTCTATATACTCAATCAACTTATAAAATTCTTTCTGAAATCAAACATCTCCAGATTGATTGGGTATAAAAGTAATTAAAAACATTCATGCCTGAATTTGACTTTTTTGGTACTTTTTTATTATTTATCAGGTTTTTTATTTTATTTCTTGCTAGAATCCGCCGCGAAATTATTGGAGTTTTTTTGAGGGATTTATGAATAAGACGATTTTGGTTGTTGCACTGTCATCTGCTTTGGTTGCTTGTGGTGGTTCGGGTGGTTCTGGAAGTAAAGATGGTGCCATTGTACTTCCTCCCGTTGAGGCGAAAGTGGCAAAGTTAGATCAAGAGACGTCCTACCAGTTTGCAGAAGCTGTCTTATTTGATCACGATTTACGCAAGGAAATCAGAAGTGTATTTAATATGTACCAAACTGCGCGTAATGTAGCAACAGAAGACTGTAGCCAGGGTGGTAGTGTAAAAATCTCTGCGGATGGCAATGACACTAAGGGTACAGTGACGATGCAGTTTAATGACTGTAAAGAAGGAAGCCCTGTGGTGATTACTTCTGGCGTTATTAAAATAGTGGCTGAAGATAAGAATAGTGATGGCACCATTGATTATGCTTCGTCTAGTTATAATGATTTTCGCGTCAGATCGGAAGAGTCCTCATATGGCCTTGATGTCACGACGAAAGGCTCTTTGGTTTACAGTCGTCAATCTGGGATGCGATATCAAGAAACGGCTAACACTCAATTCATAGATAACGTACTCAATGAAACGATTGCCTTAGAAAATGTGAAGCTAACCTTTGATTCAACCTTTAGTAATGTCGTGCCTGTCTCTGCCTCGGGTAAGGCTGTGAGTACTGTGGATGGTTCAGTGACCATAGGCTTCGATAGCGATAATCAGGGTGTTACCTTTACAGGTGATAACAGTAAGCTGCTCGTGAAAAAAGATGATAGTAGCTATTTCTCGACTGTTTCGTTAGAGCTTGATAGCGACAATGATGGCTTGATAGATCATCAAGGCGAATCAGATAACTTTAACGAAGATGCCGCAACTTGGTTGTATTAATCAACTAAGTTAAACAAGGGTCATCACAGGTCGATTGACTGCGATGGCCATATTGCTAAAGGCCGCAGTACTTTTTGCGGCCAGATTTTACCGCTAAATTCCCCCCTAAATAGCAAACCCAAGCGTCTTTTTTCTCGATAAATTTTTTGCGCGGCAATAATTTGCTTGTTGGTATAGCAAATTGAGGTACGTTTTCCCAGTTATGATGGTGTTAATGAAAATGCTATAAATCAATTTGTTTCGTGATTGGCCGATGCTTTTCACCCATCTGATTAAGCCTGTTGGAAAAGTCTCGGTGTACTTGGCAACACCGACTCGCTTTAGCGATAGTGCCAGCTATAGTTAACAGATAGATATCAGAAGAGTTCAACTATGCCTGCTAAAAGTGTATCAAATCAAAATCCTAGAAAGTTTAAATGGCTTATGCTGGGGTTCTTGTCGGTTATCGTTTTGCTCTGTATCGCTGGTGCGACGACTTGGAATCAGGTTAACCAACTGTTGATAGACATTGACGGTTACAATGATACTGGCCAGTTGTTGAATGAACTTGATCGCGCGAGATTATATGAACTGTCGTTTTCTCGAGATAACAAGATTGAGCAAGCAAATACGGCAAAAAGGCATATCGATGAAGTATTAAGCCAAGCTCATGCCTTACAAAAGGAGATGACAGATTTTACTGCCGACCTTTCCAACATCCTTATTGCTCTTAAGAAGTATCGAGATAACTTTCATCAATACGTCGAGCTAATGAATGATAAATCATTGTTTCATGAGCAGAATCAATATCATATTCAAAATATTGCCAGCGCGACAGACAGTTTACAGGCTTTATTGTTGAAGCAGCTATTTGAATATAACAACGAGAGTCTGTCGGCAACCCAAGCACTTTCGTTAATCGCTGAGATGCGCGCTCACCTGAGCCAATTAGAAATGCAGGTGACGCCTAAAAAGCTTGACGAGTTAGCGCGTTTGGTTAAGCGCTATGAAATGAATCATAATGGTTTACCAAGTGCTTTTTTACCCTATCTAAAGTCAATATTAGCTGCAACTCAAGGGCCTTTAGGTGAGCTGCAACTAGAAGTGATGGATTCAGCAAAGGCGTCATTGGCTGAAGCCGAAAAATCAATACTGCGGCAATTACAACTTGTAACGAGCCAATCTCAGCGCATGCTAGATTTAGGCAAGGATGTGATTTTGTTTGAGGATGAGATTGATTTGGCGAAGCAAATCATTATCGCTTATCTGAACTCTTCAGATAATCACGACAAAAAAGCAATCTATGAGCAGCGCTTGTTAAAGCATTTAGCTAATGCAATGGCAATCAGTCAGGTTGACGCGAAGAAACTCAATAGCGACGAGCTAGCCTATTTTAATGCTGCACGAGACGCTCTCGTGCGTTACTCGGATGGGGTTATAAAGCAAGCGAATTTAAATAGGAAGATTGCCGTCGTTTCGTATCAAATGATATCTGCGGCAACAATGGCAGATGAGCTAGCGAGAAAGGTAAAAGAGCTGAGCGCTAAAGAAGTCAGACAGGTGAGAACATTTACTAACGACATCACTTATGTGGCTTTGCTGTTCGCTTTATGTATGATTTTGCTTATCTTTCTGATTTTTAAATCCCAGCGTACGCTATTGAGAATTTCTCAGTCTTTGGCCAATAGTATGGATGCTGAAATTCATGCGAATCAAGCTAAGTCGGACTTTTTGGCCAATATGAGCCATGAAATTAGAACGCCTATGAATGCTATTTCTGGGTTTAGCAAGCTCGTTATGACGACAGATCTAACCTCAAAACAACAAGGTTACCTGACAAAACTAAATCGTTCTGTTGAGCATTTGTTGCTGATTATTAACGATATATTGGACCTTTCTAAAGTTGAGTCAGGCCACTTAGAGTTAGAAGAAATAGAGTTTACTCTGGATGATTTAATCGAAGAATTCAAAGACATTACTTTGATTCAAAGTCAGCAAAAGGGGCTTGAGTTATTACTCGATATCGATTTTTCTATTCCCAATGGCTTAATTGGCGATAAGTTGCGGCTAAAACAAGTGCTATTAAACCTAGGCTCAAATGCTGTCAAATTTACCGAGCAAGGTAAAATTATGTTAACGGTGAAGCGCTTACCGTGCGAAAACGATAAGGTTAAAATAAATTTTGCGCTTTCAGATCAAGGTATTGGCATTGAAGAAGGAAAATTAAATGAGCTATTTAGCGCATTTTCTCAAGCCGATGTTTCAACCACTCGAAAATATGGCGGTACAGGGCTAGGCTTAAGTATTAGCAAGCAATTAATTGAATTAATGGGCGGTGAAATATCGGTACAGAGTCAACCGGGTCAAGGTTCGATTTTTAGTTTTACCTTAGAGCTGAAGACTAGCGAATCACAGCCCGCACGCATGACGCTACCGCAACATTACCAAAATGATAATGTGATCGTGTTGGACGGTGATTTAGTAAGTGGTCATATTCTTACCCATAGTCTTAACTATCTTGGTTTAAATGCGCAATACATTAGTGAGATTGAGGCGCTCAAGGGGAGCAATAGCTCAGCTTCTTCGACCGCATTTCAAGTGATATTTTTTGACTGGGCACTGCCCCACAGTGTGAGCCTTGAAGCCTACAACTATTTACTCAATCGCCACTATGACGCGTGGAATATCGTGATCATGTCGAACCTGCCTTTACAACAAGTTAAAGATACCTTGCGGGAGTACAGTTTACCGTTTGGCCATCTTGTATCAAAACCTTTGAGTCTTCGTGATTTGTTATTCACTTACTTAGCGTTACACAACGATGAGGATTTACTTGCCCCTGTACCTACAGGGCAAACAACGCCATCAACTATGCAGCTGGCTGGCTTAGAGGTGTTGTTGGTTGAAGATAATGAGATTAACCAAGAATTAACCATTGAGTTGTTAGAAGCTCAAGGGATCATCGTTGATCTTGCTATAAATGGTGCAGAGGCCATTAAAAAGGTTCAACAAAAAAAATACCAAGGTGTCCTAATGGATTGCCAAATGCCTGTAATGGATGGCTTTGAGGCCACACGTTACATACGTCAGGAGTTACAAATGATGGATTTACCTATCATTGCACTGACTGCAAATGTATTAACGCCAGAGCGTGAGAAAATGCTGCGTTGTGGTATGAATGATGTGCTATCTAAGCCGATAGAGTTGGAGTCGTTATTTAGCAAAATGCAGCAATGGTTTGTAACAAATAGTGGCACACAACAGCCGCTTGCAGACCAATTAGCAATGGAAACAGCGCCTCCATCTCAGGATTTTGCCGATGAGGGCATTCGCGATATCAGTTTGGAGTCACCGGCGTTAGTTGAATTGTCTACCAGCAAGGAGCTGGATGTGGTTGAAGGTGTGGCTACATTACAGGGTAATGAACAACTTTATCTTAAGTTGCTAAAACGCTTTTGCTCTTCATATCAAGATGTTGAGCTACCCCTTTGTGATGAAGGTATCGATCTGGTCAAAGCTTCCGTGCATGGGCTAAAGGGGTTAGCAGGCAATCTTAGAATCAATTATTTATATTCTTTGTGTGTTGATATTGAATCGGATATCAGTAGTGAGCAATATCCCCAGGTGGATCAGAAAATAACCCAATTAAATCGCCATTTGCAGAAAATGGTAGCGGTTATCAGTTCGGTCATCGCCCCCACAAACATTGCAAGTCCAATGATGAGCACTCGCTCAGCATTACCACAAGAGATAGACCAAAATAAGCTGAAACAACTTAAAACCATGTTACATGATAACGATACTGACGCTTTACGTTTACTTGAATCACTATCCAGTTCAACCCAAATTGGACTTAGCCCTGAGCAACTAAATCAATTGAAAGACATGGTTGAAGAATTCAACTTTAGTGAGGCGAGTGAGTTGGTTGGGTTGTTGATAGACAATAAAAGAGATGAAATATGATTAGCTCAGCAAAAAGGGTTCCTGTTTTAGTTGTTGAAAGTATAGACAATATGCGTACGACACTGGTGAGCATGCTAACGAATATAGGCTTTACGCAAATTAGGCAGGCTAAAGGGGTTAACGATGCGCTGGATTATTTAAGCGGCAGGCCCGTGGGGCTGATTATTGCTGATTTAAACCTACCGGGCGCGGGTGGCCTAGGTTTTTTGCGCGAAGTACGCAAATCAGAAGCCTTATGTGAAATTCCATTCTTGCTCATCTCTAGTGAAATCTCGAAAGCCCAGCTGACTGAAGCCGTAAAGCTTGGGGTGTCACAGTTTGTTTTGAAGCCTTTTTCGCAAAAAATTCTCGAATCTAGGATCATTAAATCACTTAATCACACAGGTAAATGGAAGCTTGAGGTTGAAGAGCAGGACCAAGAGCAAGAATCGCTAGAAGTAGAAGATAAGCGCCTAAGTGTGCTGGTGGTGGACGATGTGGTCGAAAATATCCACATCGTGGTTAATATTCTTAAGCATGATTATAAGGTGCTAGCGGCCAAGAGTGGTCGCCAAGCGATAGAGATTTGCCGTTCAAACAATGCGCCCGATCTTGTGTTGCTGGATATTATGATGCCTGAGGTGAATGGCATTGAGGTTATGCGTTTTCTCGCTAAGTCAGAGTTAACGCAACAGATAAAGGTGATTTTTCTGACCTCTATTTCGGAAAACGATAAGGTAGTAAAAGGATTGGAAATGGGGGCGGTCGATTTCATCAGTAAACCCATTTCGGCGGAAGTGCTCAAAGCCAGAGTGAAAACTCACGCCAGTATCATCAGGTCACAACAAGCGGCTTATGAGCAAATTGATACCATGATCGAAAATAATCGGTTACGCGATGAATTTGAATCCTCGTTACGCTATACCCTAAAAAAACAGCTAGATGTAACCCGAAACTCAATTGACCAAATTAGAAAATCTAAAAAGAACACTCAGTACATCGATAACTTACTTGTTTCAATTGAAAATAGCGCACTAATGATGACGCAATTGATTGATAACATGATGTCAATCTACAAAATAAAAAATGGTCAATACAGTCTTAGTATGCAAGCTGTTAACTTGGTTGATGAATTAAAAGCCGTATTGGCTATGAACGAAGCCGTGGTGAAATCTAAGCACCTAGAAGTCAACTTGTCTAATCAAGCTTCTGAGGAGATGGTGTATGCGGATGAAGTACTAATAAAATCCATTTGCATGAATGTGCTGCAATACTCAATCGCTTCCGCACCTAAGGGAGCGGCGATTCATATTGATACATCCATGGTTAATCATCATTTTAAGCTGTGCATTACCTATGCGGGTCAACTAAGCCAAGCTATGCTGCAAGCACTAAAGCCAAATGCGCATTTCGCAACCACGGATCCTTTACTGGCAATTTACGCGGCTAGTTTGATGATGGGGGCGATGGAGCAGGCAATTCAGCTGCGCTCCGTTAATGGTAAAGAGATAGTGATAGAGTTAACCTTGCCGCGACCCTAAGCTTTCCAGCTTAGATTGGCGGTGAAGGATCCGCTATTGTTTCCACATCAATTTTCGCTGGAGCAAGTCCAGTTCACTCACTCGTTCTTGATGACTAACGTCGGCTTAAGTTTTACCGAGCGTTGGACACTATTCCATTTTTTCTCTATGGATAGGGTTCGCAAAAGTCATGCTAGACTAATGCAAAAACTTACTGGAGTAACTAAACATGATGGATCAATTTGGCCATATTTCGGTGCCGGAAACCGCAGAAAAGATCAAACAAGGGCAAGTCGTGATTGCCGATATTCGAGATCCTGAGTCCTTTAAAGCAGGGCATATTGAAGGGGCTTTTCACTTAACCAATGAGCGTCTGGGTGCGTTTATTGAACAGGTGGACTTTGAAACTCCTGTGATAGTGGTGTGTTATCACGGCAACTCAAGTCAAGGTGCGGCGCAGTTTTTGTTGAATCAAGGCTACGATGAGGTCTACAGTATGGACGGTGGCATGGACATTTGGCGTCGTAGCTTTGAAGTCGTCGCAGCTGAGTAACTCAGCTTTGGGGTGAAATTGATTGAATTGATCGTATTAGATAATGCGCGTTTGGCACAGGCCTTTGTTGACTATATGCAAACGCAAGGGGTGGTGTGCCAAATTCGCCGAGATGAAACCTCGGTGGCGATTGATGTGCCGGAACAAGATTACGATGCTGCGCTTGCTGAGCTGCGCGTGTTTGTGCAAAACCCGAATGCGGAAAAATACCGCAAAGCCAGCTGGGATGTGGGGCAAGCTAAGGATGATTTAGGTTATCAGGGGGGCGGCGCCTTATTGCTGCGTGATTTCTTGTTTCATGCAGGGCCTTTTACATTATTAATCTTCGCCGCTAGTTTAGTGATTTATTTACTTAGCGTGACGGGTTTCTTTCGCCCCATTTATCAAGCGTTGCAGTTCTTTCCCCATGCCAGTAGTTTTCATTCGATGGAAATCTGGCGATTCTTTAGCCCCAGCCTACTGCATTTCAGTGTATTGCACATAGTGTTCAATCTACTATGGTGGTGGCATTTGGGCGGACTAATCGAAAAGCATAAGGGCTCAGCTAAATTATTGTCGCTGTTTCTGATTGCTTCTATTATTCCTAATACCATTCAATTTTATTTAGATGGGCCGAACTTTGGCGGCTTATCGGGGGTGGTTTACGCGCTGGCCGGGTATGTCTGGTTAACGGGCGTGCGTAACCCCGCGGGAGATTTAGGGTTACCCAACCCTTTGATGATCTTTATGGCCGCTTGGTTAGTGTTCGGCTTCTTTGATTTAGTTGGGCCATCGGTAGCCAATATGGTGCATTTATTTGGTTTATTAATAGGTTTAGGCCAAGCTTATTGGGAAACGCGAAAAGTAAATGACTCCGCTTAGTGGTATATTTTGCTAAAGATCAAATAAATAACAGAGAAATGTGGCGATCTATCTTTAATCAACCTAAATATTAATCTATTCGACTTTTCTATTGTCATAAAATGGTACTATCTTTGGTCAAGAGCTTTTATTTTGGAGTTGTTTATGGCCCATGTGATTACCTTTGGTGAATTGTTGATTGATTGGATCCCACTCGAAAACCGCCTATTTGGTGAATTAAGTATTCCGGTTAAAGGTCAGTTTCCGGGAGGTGCGCCTGCCAATGTAGCGGTTGCCTTAGCAAAACTTGGAGTAGAGGCACACTTTGTTGGTGCTGTAGGTCAGGATGATGCGGGTGAGTTTTTACGTCAGTCTTTGCTGCAAATGGGCGTTAATACTGAGCATTTAAGTCGCGATCCCAAACATGCCACGCCGATGGCTTTTGTCTCTTTAGATGAGTCAGGTGAGCGCTCATTTACTTTCGCCCGAGAAAATACCGCTGATTTACACTTTGACCCTGACTACTTTGATCAGGGGATCTTTCATGGTGAGGGGATTTTTCACATTTGCTCTAACACGCTCACCCATGAAACCTTGTTTGATACTACGCTGCGAGGCTTGCAACAGGCGCAACAAGCGGGCTATTTAACGAGTTTTGATGTTAACTTACGCTTACCTTTGTGGCGTGATCAAAGCCGGATCCGCTCGCGAGTGTTAGATTGTATTTGTTATTGTGACATGGTCAAACTCAGCCTAGATGAACTTGAGTTTTTGGCTGAGGATGAGCCGAGTGAAGCCTTTGCTAAGTATTTATTAACCTTAGGGCCAAGCCTGATCTTGGTGACGGATGGGCCAAATCCAGTACAGTTATATTTACCTGAACGTCAGTTGAGTCAAGTGACACCCGAAGTCAAGGTGGTTGACACCACGGGCGGCGGGGATGCTTTTATCGGTGCTTGGTTATACGCCATGGTCGCCAATCATATTACTAACAAGGCTGCGCTTAATCAGGCGCTAGCCAGTAATGATGATGCAATTTGGTCGTTTGCAATGAAAACGGCCGTGATGGGCGGGGCTTTTGCCGTGACTCATCAAGGAGCATGGAGTGCTTTACCTAAGCTAAGCGATATTCAGTAATCTTAACGAATGACACCGAATATCGAGACAGAATTCCATACTGGGGAGAAATGCATGACAGGTCAGTTTCGTGATCCAAGCTTTATCCAAACGCACATAGAGCAGCTAACGCAGTTTTACCAACAACACGCCATCGATCCGCAAGGGGGTTTTTATCAAACCTTGTTGCCAACCGGTGAGCATCAACAGCCAGAGGTGAAGCAGCTGGTGAGTTCAACTCGCCTCACCTGGGTGTTTGCAACCTGCGCTAAGCAGTTTGGCCAAGCACCTTGGCTTGAGAGTGCTCAGCATGGCTTTGATTATGTTAAGCAGCATCACTTTGATCCCCAGCGCAATGCTTACAACTGGGTGATGCACGGTGAACAAGCTCACGAACAAGACAACTATTGTTATGGCCTCGCGTTTGTTTTACTCATGCATGCTGGCGCGTTAAATGCGGGTTTAGCTGATGCTAAACAAGGCTTAGAGGCCACCTTTGAGCTTATGGAGCAACGTTTTTGGCAACCCGAGTTTGGTCTGTATGCCGACCAAGCCAGTGCTGATTGGCAAGACTACAGTGATTATCGTGGCCAAAATGCCAATATGCATGCTTGTGAAGCGATGATCGCGGCCTATGAGGCGACGCAGGAGCAGCGTTATTTAGATCGTGCCTTGTTGATTGCTGAAAACATCTGTATTCGCCAAACCCAAACCACCAATGGCCTGATTTGGGAGCATTACAGCAAGAACTGGCAAGTGGATTGGGAATATAACAAAGACGATCCAAAGAACTTATATCGTCCTTGGGGGTTCCAGCCAGGCCACTTAACAGAATGGACAAAATTACTTCTGCTTATCTATCGTCATAGCCCACAACCTTGGCTACTAATTAGTGCAGAGAATCTGTTTAATGCGGCATGGACCACGGCTTGGGATAAAGAGCGTGGTGGCTTGTATTACGGTTTTGGCCCCGATGGCAACATTTGCGATGACGACAAGTACTTTTGGGTGCAAGCCGAATCCATGGCGGCGGCAGCGTTATTAGCAAAAGCGACCAATAAAGAAGTTTATTGGCAATGTTACGATCAGCTTTGGGAATATAGCTGGCAACACTTTTGTGAGCAAAAGCATCAGCCTTGGTGGCGTTTGTTGGATGCGAATAACCAAGTACTCGATCCCACTATCGCCAGTCCGGGTGCTAAAATTGATTATCACACCATAGGTGCATGCTTAGAAGTGTTGCGGGTGTTAACAACCGATTAATCTTGATTTTGCTTGTCTTTGGTAGGAGCGGTTTTTAAACCGCGAATAAGTGTGTTTTAGCATTTTATTCGCGGAATAAATTCTGCTCCCGAAGGGGCTTGGGTATACAACAAGCAACCCGAGTAGCTTTATTGGTATAGATACTTAGTAAATATAATATTACTCACGCCCTTAATCCCAGCCTCTTGTACCAACAGCTTATTTACTTCTTGTAAGCAGGCATCGCGGATTTCTTCACGTCCGGTCATCGACTTAATCTTCTGCTCATCTTGGCGACCAAATATCTCTATCATGGCGTCGCGCAGTAACGGATCATGATGTTCGATAACGGCTAAATCGCTGGCATTGGCCAGTTGAAACTCTACAGCAACGCGAACGTAACCTATGCGTTTACCGGGCTTGATATAGTTGGTGATGATATCTGGCTCAAACGCATAGTAGGCAATGCCCGGCGCTTTTTCTTCCTCGGCTAAGCTGGGCGCACTGATGAACAAGAGTAAAAGTAAGGAAAGCAGCCCTTTTTTCATGATTCAATTCCAGTTGGTATTTATAAAACAAATAGATGTCAGCAGTTTAGGGTAAAGTATGGCTGCTGTTAAGTATTAGCATAGAAGATTTTGGGTTCACGGGTTACAATTTGCGGTCGAAATAAAGCTAAATAGCCTTTGGCCCTTTTGTTAAGTTACAAGGACGTCTTTTGTCGCCACTTTCATTAACCTCGATTATTCAAAGCGCGTTTCCACTGGGCGCAGATGCGCACTGGTTAACGCTAACGCAGCGGCCTGATTTGCCAGCGGGATTAATGGATTGGTTAACAGACTCAGGCTCTTTAACGGCGCGTTTACAGGCAAATTGCAGTGAATTTCAGGTGTGTGTGATTGGTCAAAACTTTAGTACGGCCAGCGAACAAGAGCAGCAAGCACTGGCCTTATCGCCGCATTATTCAATGACTGCAGAGCATCTGATCCGTGAAGTGCTGTTGTGCTGTGATGGTGAGCCTTGGGTTTATGCGCGAACGGTGATCCCAGCCAGCACCTTAACGGGTGAAGAGCAAAAATTAGCGCAGTTGGGTGAGCAGCCGCTGGGCGCCACCTTGTTTAACTCACCCAATATGACCCGTGAAGACTTAGTGATTGCCGCTTTACCCGAGTCAGCCAAAATCGTTGAGGCGGTGAAAAGCGTTGTTTCACTACCCGAAGTGGGTCTGTGGGGGCGTCGCTCTTTGTTTCATTTAGCAAATAAACCCTTACTCGTGCATGAGATTTTTTTACCGTCTGCCATGGCGTATCGACCTAATCATCAAGATAAAAAACCAACAGGTGAATGATGGCTCTCTCTTTTTTATCGGCATCCAAGCGCCAAGCTTATATTCAATTAACCCGTTTTGATCGTCCCATCGGCAGCTTATTATTATTGTGGCCAACCTGTTGGGCGCTCTGGTCGGCGGCGCAGGGATTGCCCGATTTATGGGTGTTAGTGGTGTTTGTGCTGGGGGTGTTTTTGATGCGCTCGGCGGGCTGTGTGATTAATGACTTTGCTGATCGCAAGGTTGATGGTCATGTTTCTCGAACTAAGCATCGTCCCATGCCGTCTGGCACCGTAAATAGTAAGGAAGCACTTACTTTATTTGGTGTGCTATGTTTAGCGGCGTTTGCCTTGGTGTTAACCCTTAACACCAAAACTATTTTGCTGTCTTTTGCGGCGCTGGCGTTGGCCTTTTGTTATCCCTTTATGAAGCGCTACACCCACTTACCTCAGCTGGTGCTAGGGCTAGCATTTAGCTGGGCGATCCCCATGGCTTATGCCGCACAAACCAATGCGCTACCGGCCAGTCTTTGGTTGCTGTTTATTGCCAATGTCACTTGGACCATCGCCTACGACACCATGTATGCCATGGTGGATCGGGATGATGATTTAAAAATCGGCATTAAGTCGACCGCCATTTTGTTTGGCCGTTTCGATAAGTTAATCACCGGCTTACTGCAAGCATTAACTTTAGTTTGCTTATTGGCATTTGCTTGGCTAACCCAAGCCGGCGCTAGTTTTTATTGGGGATTATTGGTGGCAGCTGGGCTGTTTGTTTATCAGCAAAACTTAATTAGCGCCCGCCAAGGGCCGGATTGTTTTCGTGCTTTTTTAAACAACAATTATGTTGGACTGGCTATTTTCGTTGGTATTGCCCTTGATTGGATGCTGCGCGCTTAATTTAAGCAACGCAGTACACTTTGTTTAACTTAACTTAGCTTAGCTACTGGGCTTAGCTACTGGGCTTAGCTACTGGCTTGGCGATATTGATTATCTATGGTGTGCTCTATGGTCCAGAGCACTTCATCTGACAGTAACTGGCGGGTCAGTTGATGTAACTCTCCCAGTGAAGCCGGGTTGATATTGCCTGCCTCATCGATATAAGCCTGCTGTTGCAGCTGCTCAATAAACACTTGCAGTACTTTTTGATCAAAAAACTCAGGCGCCCGAATACCGTGAATTTGCCCAAGACGCTCAGCCACTTGGGTGCTTTGTTTGGCCAGCGAGGCTAGCTCAATTTGGGTTGGGCTTTGCAGTAAGCTCAGAACGATGTGATAGCGCTGAATGGTCTCATCAATAATATTGGCCAGTAAATAGGCTTGAGTACGCAGGTTAGGGTTGATGCGATAGCTTGATGAATCTGGGTTAGTGGCATCGTCTTGCTGATTTATCCAACCCAGTTGCACTAGTTGCTGCAAGTAAGCTCGGCCTTGTTGCCACATTTCCTCTGCGTTCCAAGGTAAAAACAGTTCAGCTTGGATCAGCGGGTAGACTTGGTTCAATTTGGCTTGGAGCTGATCTAGGGTAATTCCATCATAGTGCTGAACTAGGCTGGTCATTAGCGCCGGTAGCGCAAATAAGTGAATGATATTGTTACGATAGAAGGTGAGCAGCATACTTTGATCGGCGGCAATGCTGATGATGTCGCCCAAGCTGTCTTGGTAAATATGGAACTTGTTTAGACTTAGCGCTGAATCAAGTAATGCTTGGGCTCCGCCAATGGCTCCGCCAGCGTTGTCGTTATTAGCTTCGCCGCTGGGTAAGCTGACCTGTTGGCTGTAGGGCACTTGCTTTAACAGCACTAAGTAAGCACTTACCTGAGTCAGCAATTGTTCCTTGCTTAAGGTGTGACGTTTGCTGGCCAGTAATACTAGGCTGCATAGCGGCAAGGCATTCACGGCGGCGGCATTGTTGATACCTGTCATCACGCTGCGGCCAAGTTGATTGATGGTGTGGCTAAACTCTGGACTTAAGGTTAAATCGCCTTGCTCACGCCATTGCGGCTGGACTTGATCTAAAAACTGATTCAGCAGAATGGGCTCGCCAAAGTTAACAAAGCCTTGGCCAAAGTTGCCCAGTTTTTTGGTGATGGAAAGTACCTGTAAAAACGATTCTTTTTGTTTCTTCTGCCCTTGCAGCTCCTTAACATAAGTCGCCACTTCCATTACGTGGTCATAACCTAAACATACGGGAATTAACGCGATAGGGCGGTTAGGGCTTTGCTGCATGGCTTCAATGGTCATGCCTAACATGCCGGTTTTAGCTGGCAGTAAGCGACCGGTACGGCTGCGACCCCCTTCGGTAAAAAACTCCAGGGAGTAGCCCTTGCTAAACAAATAACTTAAATAGGCTTTAAACACGCTGGCATATAGGGGATTGCCCTTGAAAGTGCGGCGAATAAAAAACGCGCCGCCGCGACGAAAGATAGGCCCAGCGGGGAAGAAATTCAGGTTGACGCCTGCAGCAATGTGCGGTGGTGTCATGCCTTGTTGATAAATCACCGACGAGAGTAGCAAGTAATCCATGTGGCTGCGGTGGCAAGGCAAAAACACAATTTCGTGGCATTTTTGCGCCAAATTTCGCACCGTCTCGGCGTTGTTTACCACTATGCCTTGATAGATTCGATGCCAGATCCAAGTTAATACCTTGTCACCAAAACGCACCATAGGGTAAGAAAAGTCTGACGCGATTTCATTAAGATAGTGGGTGGCTTTTTGTTCTGCCTGCGCCAGTGAAATACCTTGTTCTTGGCTGGCTTTAACTATGGCTTGATGAATTTCATTGGATGCCAATAGAGCGCGGCGCATTTTGTTGCGATCGGGCAATTTTGGCCCTTTGGCCGCCAGTTTCTGCCGTGCAAAATGGGTATAGGCAATTTTTTCTAACTTAGTGGCAAGATTAGGATCATCACCATAATCACGATTTAACCGCTGCAGCGAAATCGGCTTGCTAAAACGGATCAAGTTGTCGCGGCCGCGAAACAAAATAGTGAAGGCCTTATTAATCCAATTGGGTGAGCTGGCTTTCAGAATTGAAAACCACGGCTTATGGCCTTCGTAACCGGGCGCGCGACCCCAAAATAAGGTGACGGGCACCAGTTGTACGTCTATCTCACTGTCACCTTGGTGCAAATTAAGCAGGGTTTTAAATTGGTCTTGGTAAGCTTTGCGCGGGGTGCTTGAAAACAGCTGTTTGGGCATATTCAAACAGACATAGCGGGTAATGGTTTGGCCATTAATGGTCATCGGGGTGAGTGGGTCGGGCAGGCCCAAATCACGACACGCTCGCTGCAGTGTGAGCAAATCACTGGACGATAAAGTTTTTAATGCATAAACAATAGGTTTGTCCAAGTCTAAATGCAGATCCGCTTGGGGGCTCGCTGGCACGGTTTTACTGCTAACGAGATGGTTTAAGAAAAAACCTTGCAAAAAATTCATTATTTCCTATAACCTCTTGTTTTGCTTATCATCAATTATATCCTTCCTAATTGAAGTTGCAGCTGTGTTGGCTCGGTTTGCTCACTGGAACACCAGTCCTACCCCATCACATCGTTCATCTATACTTATGGGGATTTTCTCTCATGCCTCCTACCTGCCTTTCAAGTAGTTAAGGTATAGATTGCACCATGCTGTCGTCAGCTTGTCATATCACCGCTTCAAGCTACTGCATTCAATGGCGCTAAAATACACTAAAAATAGTGGGAATTTGTGAATAAAAGGACATAAAAATGGAAAAAAACACAGGGATAAAGCGGATTGTGATGGCGGCCATGTATTCCATGCAGGGCTTTCGTCATGCTTTCACCCATGAAGCCGCGTTTCGTCAAGAGCTGTTGCTGGCCGCTATTTTTATTCCACTGGCTTGCTGGCTTGATGTCGAGCAAGTTGAACGGATCTTAATGATCGCCTGTCTGCTTATTGTGATTATTGTTGAGCTGCTGAACTCGGCCGTGGAAGCCGTGGTTGACCGAGTCGGCTTAGAAAAACATGAACTAGCAGGGCGCGCCAAGGATTTAGGGTCTGCGGCTGTATTTGTTGCCTTAACCTTAACGGTTTATGTCTGGGCTGATATTTTACTGTTTTAAGTAACTCACTTGATTGGTGATTAGCCTTTGGATTTTGCTTATTTTATCAAGGTAATCCCTTGCTTAGCTTAGGCTCACTGTATATACTCACAGTTAACTGTATATAAAAACAGGCAAAAACCATGAAGCCATTAACACCGCGCCAAGCAGAAATTCTTGAACTGATAAAAGAAAACATCGCCGCCACGGGCCTTCCGCCAACGCGAGCCGAAATCGCCAAACAACTTGGCTTTAAAAGTGCTAACTCAGCCGAAGAGCATTTAAAGGCGCTGGCCAAAAAAGGCGCCATTGAAATGATGCCGGGCACTTCCCGAGGTATCCGTCTTGTTGAAGTTGAAGAAGCCGCTAACGAAGAAGAAGGTCTACCTCTAATTGGTCGTGTGGCCGCTGGTGAGCCCATTCTTGCGCAAGAGCACGTCGAGTGTAATTACAAGGTTGACCCGAATTTGTTTCACCCTAGTGCCGACTTTTTACTACGAGTTAGCGGCATGAGCATGAAAGATATCGGTATTATGGACGGCGATTTACTGGCGGTGCATAAAACCAAAGATGTTCACAATGGCCAAGTGATCGTGGCCCGAGTGGAAGATGAAGTAACCGTTAAACGCTTCCAACGTGATGGCCGCCAAGTGTTACTGCACCCAGAGAATGAAGAATTCAATACCATTAAAGTAGACTTAGCCAACGAGCACTTCGATGTTGAAGGCATCGCGGTAGGCGTTATTCGCAACGCCGATTGGATGTAATTGCCAAGTCGCGCTAACTAAATCTCAGAAAGACCGCCGAAGTTGGCGGTTTTTTGTTTTAGGACTGAGTTTGCTCTGAGAATGGGCCATGTTCGAGCAGAGAACCGTGCACCTACGATTGCAGAGGCTTTAAGACCGGAGCTCGCTCCGGAAATAAATGGCGCATACATGCCCAAGGATTAAATTGTATTTTGCTAGAGAGCTTAACCCTCTGGCGGCACATATTGCGCGATGTAATGAGGCAGTGACTTTTCTGGCCCGGTGCTAAAGTGATCCGGTAGCAGTGATAGGTGCTGGATCCTATCAATGCGAAAATGCCGATAGGCGTTTCTTAGCTCGCACCAAGCAATTAAGGTCCATACCTTACCCCAAAATATTTGCCCAAGCGGCTGTAACACGCGTGAGGTTAATGCGCCGTCTTCGGCTGTGTAGTCAATGCAGATTTTCTGCATGGCATCGGTGGCGTGGCGCAATTGCTGGCTATGAGCCGCGGTTTTAGACTGGATGTGATAATCCGGCACTAAAATCGGAAAGCTTTCCAATTGCCGCTTTAAGTGATCGGGCAACACAGACAAGATCTTATGTGAGGCGGTATTGGTGGCGCTGGCTAATTCGGGGTCGGACCAAGCCCTGACCATTCTCATGCCTAACTCTAGGGCAACCATTTCTTGCTCGTTAAACATCAAGGGGGGTAAGTGTGAGCCTGCTTGTAACAAATAACCGACACCCGCTTCACCCGCAATCGGTACGCCGGATAAGATCAACGACTGAATATCACGATAAATGGTGCGCTCGCTGACTTCCATGGCCTGGGCTAGCTGCGCGGCGGTGACGGCATATCGCTTACTGCGTAGCAATGTTAACAGGGCAAACAAGCGCTCTGATTTACTCACTGATTATCCTTATCACGGGCCAAATCAAGGTTGACCAAGCCCGTGCTTGATTGAGTTAATTACGCCGCATCGCAGGATGAAAAATGCACTTCTTGGTGCTGCATCACCACTGATTCTTTATCTATCAGGGCAATTAAGGCTTGGCAATCGGCACAGCCCATAAAGGCGTCGCTAGCGGCTTTTGCTGTCTCCATCGATTGCCAATAAACAATATCCGTCCATGTTTGCGACGCTTCATTATAACTAAGGGAGCGGTATTGAAAACCGTCCAAGCCAGCTATAAAAGCATGACTTTGTTTGGTGGCGGCAAGTAAATCTTGCTCGGTGACGCCTGCTGCCAATTTAAAGTTGACCATTTCAATAACTGTGTTCATCTTGTTTCCTTTAGGTTTGTGTTATCAACGAGATAAGCATAGGAGCTGCGAGTGTCAGACTGTGTCAGTAGGGTTTTATTTGGCGGGTAAATTTTATCATGTCGGAAATATTCAATACCGGATTCAAGCCGCTTGTTATTGTGCCTTAGAATCATAAAGGAAGGAGATAAAGCATGACATCACGAGCCAATTATATGAGCCTAGCGGCACCTGCGATGGACATTTTGATGGCGCAAGAGCGGTATTTACGCGAGCAATTTAGTGGCTCTGATACTCTAAGCCTGACAGTATGGGAGTTAGTTAAACTGTGTGTTTCGCAACTCAACCAATGTGCTTTTTGCATTGATATGCACAGTAAGGAAGCGTTGGCGCAAGGTGAAACGGTTGAGCGTATTTTAGGTTTAAATGCGTGGCGAGATATGCCATGGTACAGTGAAGTAGAAACAACCGCATTGGCACTTGCCGAGCATTTAAGTCTAGGTAAGGTTGTAGATCAGCAAACATACGACCAGACCCGTGACGTGTTAGGTGAGCAAGGCTTGGTTGACTTAACCATTGCCATTAATGCGATTAATAGCTGGAATCGCATCGTCAAAACCTTTAAACCTGAGGTAGGTAGCTATAAACCATAACAATACACCAGGCCCCGCGCTTAATTTTTTGCTGTCCCAGCCTAAAGGGCAGCTAGCGCCGCTGCTGCAAGGCATATGGTCAGCCAGTGTTTGCTCAGCGCAAGCAGAGCCAGTCTCGCGTGCGCTTTATTCGGATGCGGGCAGCGGTGTGTTATTTCATTTGACGGGAGAGGTCAGTATTGGCGACCATAAACTGCCTCATGGCGTGATTGCATTGCCCATTAGCAAGGTATCACAGCGCGTCACCTTGATGCCGGGTGCACAACTGGCTGGCTTGCGTTTTCATCCTGCTATTAGCTACGGCGTATTTGGCCAGCATGTTCATGCGCCTAGCCTGTTAACAGGCAGCATGGGGCGATTAGATAATCTCGACGGCCTATTTCAAGCAGTTAAAAAACAGTCAAGTCATCAGGACCGAATTAATGAAATAACCCATTGGGCAGAGCAAATGCTGCAACACAGCCAAATCTTGCCCCATTCGTTATCGCAAGCGTTAGCAGAAGTTGATTTACACGCTTCGCAGGCCGAGCTTAATGAGCACATACCATTAAGTCAGCGCCAAATTGAGCGTTTGTTTAAGCGCTGGCTGCAAATATCACCGAAGCAATATCAGCGAATTAGGCGAGTAAAGCAGGCCATCGAATATTTACGCGCCCATCGCGAAGTGTGCCTAGCCGATGTATCCCAACAATTTGGCTTTAGTGATCAGGCCCATATGACGCGCGAGTTTCGCGCTATTGCAGCGACCACGCCAGCCAAAGTCTAATTCAACAGCAAATCAATCAAGGGATAAGCGGATTCTCATCCCTCGCGGGCAAACGCACTAACGTGAGCGGTTGGGGCGTACCATGGGGCGCTGTGGGAAATGAACTGGGCGCACCGCGGGCCTTGTGGTCGGTTTAGTCACAGGCCGTGTCTTGGGTAATTCAAGCTTATTCGCTTGCTGATCCGGGCTCATTTGTTGCCAGCGTTGCTAAACGCTTTGATTGCACAGAAGTATGCGGGTGGCTTGTTCGTTTTTTGGCCAGTGCCGAGTAGTAGCCTATACTTAATAAGCTTGTTCTATGCATTTAGAGGAACAACTTATGCGACCAATAACTAGGATCATCCTTTACGCTTTCGCCCTTTCTGCTTGCTTATCTGTTTTCTCCTATGCACAGTCGCCACCTGACTTACAACGCTACATAGTGGTTGTGCACGATAGTGCCGTACCGCAAGAGGTGGCTGCCGAGGTAGCGCAACAAGCAAACGGGCGAGTAGGGTTTGTTTTTGAGCATGTCCTTAAGGGATTCTCAATTGCCGTACCTGCTCAAGCCATTAATGGCATTTTACACAATCCAAAAGTGTCGTATGTCGAAGGCGATATTCCCATTACAGCCTTTTTTCAGCAGTTGCCGACCGGTATTGAGCGTATTAATGCCGATCTTACTGCCTTAAATATTGATGGAAGCGACAATTACCGCGTTGATGTTGATGTCGCAGTACTCGATACCGGCATAGATATGCAACATGCTGATTTAAATGTAGTGGGCGGGGCTAATTGTCTTTATCACGCTGGTGGTCCACCACATAGGCGGTCGTATTTTTGTGATGAATCCCTAGGTGGGGATGATGATCATTACCATGGCACTCATGTGGCAGGCACTATCGCTGCACTTGATAATAATATAGGCGTGGTGGGCGTTGCCCCGGGGGCGCGGCTGTGGGCTATAAAAGTGCTGGATGCACAAGGTTCAGGGTCACTTTCAGGTATTATTGCGGGGATTGATTGGGTGGTGGCGCAAGGTGATATTGAAGTGATCAATATGAGCCTAGGTGGCTCTGGCTCGAGCAGTGCGATGAATGAAGCAATCGATGCGGCATTTTCCAGCGGGGTGACGGTTGTGGTCGCAGCAGGTAATAATAATGCAGATAGCGCAAATTATACGCCTGCCAATGCGCCCAAAGCGATTACAGTATCAGCTCTTGCTGATTTTGATGGGCTTGCTGGTCAGCTAGGTTCACCAACTTGTCGCAACGATCAAGACGACACCTTAGCTGATTTTAGTAACTGGGGAGCTAAGGTGGATATTACTGCCCCCGGCGTTTGTATTTTGTCGACCTACCCAATAGAAAGAGGTAGCTATGGCACCATTAGTGGAACCTCCATGGCATCACCTCATGTTGCGGGAGCCGCAGCATTATTGGCCAGTAACGGCCTTTCTCCGCAAATGATATGGGACACCTTAGTCAATAGTGGCAACTTTAATTGGATTGATGATTCGGGTGACGGTGTATTAGAGCCGTTGTTGGATATAGGCGTATCGACTTTTGCACCTAAGTTAATGGTTACAGGTAGTGTTGCGAATAATCCGCCAAATGCTTTGTTCAGTTTCTCCTGTTCGTTATTGGTGTGTAGCTTTGATGCAACGACATCATCCGACAGTGATGGCTCAATCGTCTCTTACCACTGGGATTTTGGCGACGGTAATACCGATAGCGGGGTCACTGCCATTCACACATATGCAAGTGGCGGGGCCTATAGTGTGGTATTAACGGTGACGGATGATGATTCAGGCACAACCCAAGTTCAAAGCGATGTGAGTGTAAATGACACCAAGGAGACATCAACACTATTAACCTCAAGTATCAACAATGGCTCAACTTGGACCGCCATCGTCTCCTACGCAAGTAATGATGAACTAAATGGCTTTTGGTCTTCAGGGACGGGGAGTTGTTCGGCAAATACTTGTACTCAAAGTGGCATAAGGAAGCAGCAAGCCAGTATTGAGTTTACCAATGATTTAGGGGTGACGGTAACTGTCTATAAACCTTAGTGAGTAAAGAGATATAGTGGCGTGTATTGACTGGCCATGGAAGGCTAACACCTTAGTTTTGCAATCTTTTATTCACCTTCATCACCGTATTCATTTAGTCATTTTTTTCGCTATGCTCTCTAACTTTGTCAGAGGGGAAGCAAGAAGAAAAGCCGCTGTGGGGGCAGCGGCCAAAGGAGCTAACCTAGTCTGTTTTCGGTTAAATCATTTGCGGCGAAAACTGTCTTTGTAACTGTGTCCTGCTAGCAGTAACAAACCAGCGAAAATAGCTAGGTTTTTCACAAAGTTTTGCTGCTCGTGCGCGCCTTCGATGCCGGTGAAGTTCCAAAAATCATGCAGATTAATGTTTATCAGCAGCACCATGGCGGCTAGCGCTAACGCGCAAATGGCGGTGTAGCGATTGGCGATAATCAGCAGCGCTGCGCCAATTTGCACTATGCCTGCCGCGGCGAGTAACACGGGGATCAACATCATTTGATGTTTTTCCATTAATGCGACATGCATATCCCAAGCAACAAATTTCATTATGCCCGGCAATAAAAAATACAGCGCTAACAGAACCCGACCTGTGGTGATGAGGGCTTTATCCATTACAGCGCGACACCGTTCACACTTAGCGCCACATCAATATTGCCTTTCACCGCATTGGAGTAAGGGCAAACCTGATGCGCTATCGCGACTAGCTGCGCCGCCGCATCTTGAGCTAAATCTAAGGTTACGGCTAAGCTAACCGTTAGGGCAAAACCGCCTGCTTGATTGGCGACTAAGCCCACTTGTGCTGTGACAGGCGCTTGGGTCAGCGCTAATTTCTGCTCTCGCGCTACATGTAAAATGGCATTAGAAAAACACGCCGCATAGCCGGCTGCAAACAATTGCTCAGGATTGGTCGCCTCGCCAGTGCCCCCTAGCTCTTTTGGGTAGCTTAGGCTGAGGGAAAGTTTACCGTCATCGGTAGCCACTTGACCGTTACGACCGGATAGTGCAGATGCGCTGGTCGAATATAATGCAGACATAATGATTCCTTAAATTAAGTTAATGCTAAAAGATAGTTGGCAATTAAATTGTGTGCAATCTAATTTATGTCGCAGTATAGGTCGATCTGGATTTATAATGCAAGTATATTGTGCGCAATTTAATTGCATGGCTTTTTTCTTTTGGAGTCTTTTATGGCCAACAAGCAAGACCAAGTAACACCCAAAGCCGATTTGAGTAGCAATGACTCAGGTGAATTACTGCTGGAAAATCAAGTGTGCTTTTCGTTATACAGCGCCGCCAATGCGATTATTCGTGCTTATCGTCCCTTGCTTGAGGCGATTGATTTAACCTATCCGCAATACCTCGCTATGCTGGTGCTTTGGGCCAATGACGGCATCAATGTAAAAGACATGGGCGCAAAATTACATCTTGATTCAGGCACCTTAACACCATTATTAAAGCGCCTAGAAAGCAAAGGGTTACTGGATAGAAAACGCGGAGCAAGCGATGAGCGAGTGCGCGAAATATGGTTAACCGAGGCAGGCAAAGCCCTGAAGGCGCAAGCGAAATCCATCCCCCATACCATGTTTTGTAAAAGTGACTTGCCCCTTGATGAGCTAGCTGCCTTGAAAGCCACTTGCGATAAGCTGTTGAGTAAAATCAATTAGCCTTCAGCGGTGGACCGTTACGCAAAATAGCCGCGTATCTTTTCTCTAAGCCAGCTATTGGCGGGGCTGTTTTTTTCTCGCTTGTGAGCAAGCAGGTGATAGTGAATGGGTTTAGAGGTAAGGGGCGTGGCTAGCACTTGAATATCGAGTTTATCGGCAAACAAGTTGGCGATGCTGGCTGTCATGATGGCAAGGCAATCACTGGTTGCTACCATCGACATTTGCGATACTAGTGACGAACATTCCGCCGCAATGATGCGGTCGTCTAACTTTTCTTCGGTAAAAAAATCGGCCAGATGAGCCTGCTCTCGGCGCAGCTTTAAGGTAATGTGCTTTTCTTGATAAAATTGCTCACGGGTGATCTCCCCCTTGATTCTAGGATGTCCTTTTCTGGCTATCAAACAGATCTGATCGGCAAATAGTGGCTCGGTGAAAAACGAATGCATGGCGTAGTTAGACAGTTCGATCGCCAGATCGGCCTGATGTTGGTTTAACGCTTGAATCAATCCCCCCTCATCATAATGGATCGGCTGCAGCTCTATGGTGACATTGCCTAAGCTGGTATCGGCCTCTATTTTTGGCAATATCATCAACATCACGGGCTCGGTGGTGTAGATCATAAATTTTCTTGGGAACTGGGTTGAGAAGCCATCCAGACTCTCTAGCGCATTACTGATTTGCACTAACGCAGGCTCGACATGGCGAAACAACTCGTGAGCATTTTGGGTAGGGGCAATGCCGCGTCCAGCACGGATAAACAAGGGGCTAGCGACTTGCTGCTGCAAGCGTTTAAGCAATCCACTGACTCCGGGCTGAGTCATTCCCATCTCTTCGGCGGCCAAGGTGATGGATTGATGGCGATAAACCGCCACGAAGACCTTGAGTAAATTCAAATCCATATTCGCTAGCATGAAATCTTAAACATAATAATTTGTGATGTGTTGAATATAGTTTCATGCATGTATTGATATGTGTCAATCCGCTACATTAAGGCCATACCCAATACCAAATCGCAAAGAGGTACCCTATGAAAACTCGTTTTACTCCTTCAGTTGTTGCGCTTGCTGTGATGGTTTCGTTTGGCTCATTCGCTAATGACTATGCTTCTATTGATACCTACGAAGGTAAACCCGCATCTAAACACACTGAGAGTGCGAATGCGGCTCTGGCTAAATTACTCCCATGGCAAGACACATCTGCATTTGAGCGAACCACTCGGGGGCTGATTGCTGAATTTGGCAGCCATGAAGCGGGTGAACTAAAAAACCGCTTTGAATACATGGCTGAAATGTCACCGCAAGACCTACCATCAACGGTCAACCCATCGATTTGGCGCCAAGGCATGTTGAACTATGCTGCGGGTGGCTTGTATCAAGTGGCCGATGGCGTTTATCAAATTCGCGGTGCGGATCTTTCTAACATGACCATCTACCGTTCAGACAATGGTTACGTGATCCACGATCCTCTGCTCTCTCGCCAGGCATCGGCCGCGTCTTGGGCATTTGCAAAACAGCATCTACCTACCATTAACGGTGAGCATAAAATTACCGGCATGATTTATTCGCACATGCATGCCGACCATTTTGGCGGCTCGCGTGGGGTTTATGAATCGGGAGACTTTGCCAAAGATGCGCCTATCTACGCGCCCAAAGATTTTATCAAAGAGTTAGCCGATGAAAACGTGATTGCGGGTGCGGCCATGGGCCGTCGTGCTAACTACCAATACGGTACAACCTTAGATAATAATACTAAGGGCATAGTGGATAACGCCTTGGGCCTTGGCACCTCTCGTGGTGAGGTGACGCTAGTCGCACCGACGGTCGAGATCCAAGAGCGTGAGAAAGTGATCAACATTGACGGTTTAGACTTCCATGCCATCAATATGCCAGGCGCCGAAGCGCCCGCTGAGATTGTCTTGTATGTGCCAAAATACCGCTCACTTAACACCGCGGAGCTGACTTACGATGGCATGCACAACATCTATACCTTCCGCGGTGCTAAGGTGCGTGATGCCTTGGTGTGGACTAAATACCTCACCGAGCTGAAAATGCGCTTTGTTGATAGCGGTTTGGTGGACAATATTCACGCTGCCCATTCGGCACCGGTATGGAATAAACCCAACACTGAAGTAAATGAAATTGCCCAATACATGACATTGCAACGTGACAATTATGGCTTTATTCATAACCAAGCAATGCGTTTGGCAAACCATGGTGTCACCATTCACGATGTGGGCCGTGAAATTGAGAAAATCATTCCTCAATCGCAACTAGATACATGGCACACTAATGGCTATCACGGCTCGTACAGCCATAATGCGCGTGCGGTAGTGAACTTATATCTTGGCTATCATGATATGAACCCGGTTAACACTAACCCACTGAAAACTAAAGATAAGTCATGTGTGTACGTGGACGCAGCGGGCGCAGATGTGCTGTTTAAAGCAGGTCAAGCACACTTTAACGCCGGTGAATATCAACAGGCATCGCAGCTATTTAACGATTTAGTGCAATGCGAGCCGAACAATATCACATATCGTTTTGCCTTAGCGGACAGCTTTGAGCAACAAGGTTATCAATCAGAAACCATGGCGTGGCGTAACAGTTACTTACAAGGTGCGGTTGAGCTTCGTACCGGCGAAATCAAAGAGTCGATCAAGTTGGCGTCTGCTGACGTGATAGCTAATACGCCAACGGGCATGTTCTTGGATTATATTGCCGTCAGCCTAAACGCGCCAAAAGCAGAAGCGGCAGGGCTAGACTTTAACTTTGGTGTTTACCACCCCGACCTTGACGAGCGTTACTATGGTGAAGTGTCTAATGCCAATATGGCCAACATTCAGGTGGATAAGCTACCTAAGGTAGACTTTGAACTGAGCATAGCGAAAACGGACTTCACGCAAGTTGTGTTAGGCCAAACCACGCTAGACGCGTTACTTAAATCAGGTAAAGCGAGCGTGAAAGGGGATGCGGATTTACTGGGTAAACTGAGCGCTACCTTAGACAAATTTGACGGCATGTTTGAAATCTTGCCTATGCCAACCAAGTAAACAGGCTTACGGCCGACATTAGGCAGTAATTACTGATATCCGTAACTGAAACCCGAAGTGCATTCGCCTTCGGGTTTTTTGTTGCTTGATGACGGGAAAAATACAACGTTAGTACGGGTTGCTTAATTCATTGAAAATAGTGAATAAAGGTAAATATTTTTGTTTTTATTGATAAATTAGATTTACTTGCTGTTGTATCAAGGATGGGGGCGAGTTAAAGCTGTCTCAAGCCTATGAATCATGTGAGTAAGCGACATTAATAATCTTTAGATAGAGAAGACACATGAGATCGCAGTGGATCCCGCTTACCCTTGCTAGCCTTGTCTTGGCTGGCTGTTTATCAGAGCCAAAGCAATCTACCGAAGCGGTTGCTGAGCCGATTAAGGTCACCGCCGCCGATACAATTTACTTTGGTGGTGACATTCTAACCATGGCGGGAGAGCGCCCAGAATATGCGCAAGCCATTGCCACCCTTGGCGAAAAAATCATCTTTGTCGGCAGCAAAGAAGAAGCCATGCAGCACAAATTTGGTAAAACCCAATTAGTCGATTTGCAGGGTAAAACCTTGTTGCCGGGCTTTATTGATCCCCACAGCCATGTTTACGGCGTTGGGCTGCAAGCCATGGTGGCCAATGTCTTGCCATCTCCCGATGGCGATGCCGATTCGGTCGACCAAATTGTGCAAATCCTAAAAGCCGCCGATCAAGATCCTACCCAGCGTCAATTTATCGAAAAAACCGGCTGGATCTTAGGCTTTGGTTATGATGATGCCCAGCTAGACCGTTACCCAACCAAAGCCGATCTAGATAAGGTGAGCAGCGAAAAACCTGTGCTGATCATTCATACCTCTGGCCATTTAAGTGTGGCAAACAGTAAGGCGTTGGAGCTGGCAGGGATCACGGCAGAATCAACCAACCCACAAGGCGGCGTTATTCGCCGTATGGAAGGCAGCCAAGAGCCTAATGGCGTACTAGAAGAAAACGCACATTTTGCCATGGTATTTGCTCTTACCAAGGTTATCGACGTTGAGCTGCAAGACCTAATGCTAGAGGCCGCACAAAAGATGTATGCCGAGTTTGGTTACACCACGGCACAAGAAGGCCGTGCTACTACCGAAGGCTACGAAGCCATGAAGCGTGCATCGCAGCAGGGTAAGCTGATGATAGACCTTGTTGCCTATGCCGACATGGTGTCTAGCAGCGAATTTATGAGCTCGCCATATCACTCGCCCACTTATACCAATCATTTTCGTATTGGTGGGGTAAAGCTTAACTTTGATGGCTCGCCTCAGGGAAAAACAGCTTGGTTAAGTCAGCCTTATTTTCACCCACCTCATGGTCAGGCTAAGACATACGCAGGCTATCCGACGTTTAAAGACGAGCAAGCTTACCAGTATGTTGAAACCGCGTTTAAAAATGATTGGCAAGTGTTAACCCATTCTAACGGTGATGCTGCGATTGAGCAGTTTATTGACGCCGTGACCAAAGCGAATGAAAAGCTGGGCAAAAAAGATCGCCGCCCAGTGCTGATCCATGGCCAAACCATACGCCAAGATCAAATCGATCGCTTAGCCGAGCAAGGAATCTTTCCTTCATTGTTCCCTATGCACACCTTCTACTGGGGTGATTGGCATACCCAATCGGTATTGGGTTTACCTCGAGCCAACTTTATTTCGCCGACCAAAGCGGTGCGCGATGCGGGCTTAATGTTTACTTCTCATCATGATGCGCCAGTGGCCTTGCCAAACTCATTGCGGGTATTGGATGCCACCGTTAATCGCACCAGTCGTACCAATAAGGTGATTGGCCCAGATCAGCGAGTCGATGCTTACACTGCATTACAAGCCATGACCATTTGGTCGGCTTATCAGCACTTTGAGGAAGACAGCAAGGGTAGCCTTGAAGTGGGCAAAAATGCCGACCTAATCATCTTGGATAAAAACCCGCTGAAAGTGGAGCCTGCTACCTTAAAAGACCTGCAGGTACTGACCACCATCAGCCGAGGTGAAACGGCTTTTCAGCGTTAATGAACGCTTAATTTGAGCTTATAGGAGGCCATATGAGCCTCCTTTTTTTGGTTAAAAATTTCTAGAGGTTTGGTATGGAAGATAAAGAAGCCCTTAAGTTACTTTCTGAAATCAGGGATGAAATGAGAGAGATGAACGAGCAAATTAAGTGGCTAAAAAATAAAGCGACTGAAGCTATTGAGCGTGAGAGCCGTGTTGGACAGTCACAAACGAACGTTGCCGAGTTAGGGAATAAAAAATCCAAAAAAGACTTACTCACTATATTAGCCATTGTCTTGGGGTTGGGAGCTTTGCTGTTTCTTGAAAAACTGGGTTATTTATAAAACATATCATCAGGTGCTGTTGTGATCACTCATTTCGCTCAAAAGGGGATTGAAAGCTGGTGTTATTATGGTATCAGCACTCCAGTAG
>NZ_JBKFDK010000028.1:0-52420 GCF_046452435.1 Motilimonas thetidivivens | reverse complement strand
CCATGCTTCCAATACTAAGCCCGAGTCTCACGACTTGGGCTTTTTTACATCTGCAGAAAAACCCAAACAGATCCCCAGAGTGAGCTCCGGTCTTACAAGGAGATATGAACATTGGTATATTTACGCAGTTGGTGTCCTAATGCCTTGGATCCAATACGGTGATCTTTTGAACCATTGCACATAAATTAAGGGTGATACAAAATTAAGTCATAACCGTGATTATAAGCTGCTAAGCTCTTGATACTGGTTATATATTAAGAGGTGTGTCATGACTGTATCTCGTCTTCAGCTAACTGAATCTGGACCTGAGTTTTCTCGCTTTGTTGCCGGCTTTTGGCGCGCAGCAAGTTGGAATAAAAGCGCGCAAGAGCTGCTCACGTTTATTGAGCAAAACATAGAAGTGGGCGTCACTACCATGGATCATGCAGATATTTATGGTGAATATCGTTGTGAAGCGGCTTTTGGTGCAGCGTTAAAGTTAAAACCCAGTTTACGTGACGATATAGAGTTAGTTTCTAAATGTGGTATTAAGCCAGCTTTTGAATCGACGCCAGAACGTTATGTTAATCATTATGATACCAGTCGGGAGCATATACTTGCCTCGGTTGAGCGTTCATTAACTAACCTAAACACCGACTATTTAGATCTTTTGCTCATTCATCGACCGGATCCATTGATGCAAGCGGACGAGGTTGCTGAGGCATTTAGTCAGCTAAAACAGGCTGGTAAGGTGAAACACTTTGGGGTTTCTAATTTTAGTGCGGCGCAGTTTAGTTTATTGCAGTCTCGACTTGATGCTCCTCTTGTGACCAATCAAATCGAAGTATCACCGCTGCAAATGCAAGCCTTGTTTGATGGCTCGTTAGATTACTGTCAGCAACATAAGATTGCACCGATGGCGTGGTCTTGTTTAGCTGGCGGGGATATTTTTACTTCAGACAGTGAACAAGCGCAGCGCGTGAGACAAGTGTTGGTTGAAATTGCACAGCAAATAGGCGCCGATAATATCGATCAGGTTGTCTATGCTTGGTTACTAGGGTTGCCAGCCAAGGTATTACCTATTATCGGCTCGGGTCGAATTGAGCGGACGCGAATGACAGTAAAAGCAGAGTCGTTGCAACTAGATCGCCAGCAATGGTTCAGTATTTGGCAAGCTTCGATGGGGCATTCGGTACCTTAGCTGTTGTGATTCGAGCTAATCAAATTTGGTTAGCTCTGTATCAAATAGATTTTTAATTAGACCCACAAATTCGGTTAAAAACTCTTTTTGTTGCGCTGTAGGTGCTTGATGCCATACGACCGAAAGCACCTCTTCAAGATCGTGGACAATGGCATCAGTTTCTCTCACTACTTCAAAACGATGCGTGCTATCCAAATGTTCATGCTGAATACACACCTTCATGACACTTTCAGCTATAAGATCTGATACATACTCGGCAACTGAACCCTCATTAGATGGGCAAGCCTTGTTTTCAAACAGACTTAGGTTGTCTGTTAGGAAATGAATCAGTTGTATATAACCTTCACTGTCTATGACCATAATCTGCACTCAATAGGATTAATCTAAGATGGTTAAGGGGATAGGTTAAGCTAAGTGCCAACCTTTAATCCGATTCTATCTGTTAGTATAGATACATTCTACGTCATGACAGTATGGATTTGCAGCTATCTGACAAAGCACACAGTATTTACTATGATGCACAAAAAAGCCGTCATCAGACGGCTTATTTATTGGGTAGTGATGACTAAAGCTTAGTCTTTACGTGAGTCACGCTTTTTTGGTGCGCGACGTCGTGCCGGTTTGTTGAAGGTGCCTGCTTCATCAACTTTATGCATTTTTATTTGCTGTTGGCAGATATACACTTTTTGGAAATGCTTCAATAAATCATTGGGCATGTCCTGTGGCAACTGAACGGTTGAGTAATCGTCATGTAGTACGATATCACCGATAAAGCGGCTGTTGATATTACCTTCGTTAGCAATGGCGCCGACGATATTTTTAACTTGTACACCGTGGCTTCGACCTACTTCAATACGAAATGTCTCTAGCGGTACATCAGGGCGACGACGCTCGCCACGTTCACTACGCTCGCCACGTTCAGCGCGAGGTGCTCTTTCGCGTCTTGGGCGATCATCTCGCTCATAGCGATCACTACGAAAACGTTCGTTAGCTGGCTCTTCTGGCAGTTGGAATGGCTTGTCTTTTTGTGCCATGTACAATAGCACTGCAGCCATATTCTCTTTGCTCAGCTCAAGCTCGGCTGACATTTGATCAACCAACTCGGTATAAAACTCTAGGTTTTCCGCTTCGATGACTTTTTGGATGTCAGTTTGGAACGATTCGATACGCTTTTGGGTCACTTCATCACGGGTTGGCAGTGACATCATAGTGATAGGTTGGCGTGTTGCTCGCTCAATGGCGCCTAATAGGCGACGTTCACGTGGTGCCACAAACAAGATGGCTTTACCGGTACGGCCTGCACGGCCAGTACGACCGATACGGTGAACATAAGACTCAGTGTCGGTTGGGATGTCGTAGTTAACAACTAAGCTAATACGATCTACGTCTAAACCACGCGCTGCCACATCAGTTGCCACTAGAATATCTAGGGTGCCTTCTTTAAGCCTTGATACGGTACGCTCACGCAACGCTTGGTTCATGTCACCGTTAAGAGCAGAACTACGGTAGCCACGAGCTTCAAGTTTTTCTGCTAACTCAACGGTTGCCGTTTTGGTACGAGCAAAGATAATCACGCCGTCGAAATCTTCGGTTTCTAGCATTCGTGTTAATGCGTCTAACTTATTAACACCGCTAACCATCCAAGCTTTTTGCTCGATGTTTTCAACGGTTGATGTTTTTGCCTTGATCTTGATTTCGCTTGGCGAGCGCATGTAACGCTTAGTAATGCGACGGATTTGCTCAGGCATGGTTGCCGAGAACAAGGCCGTTTGGCGCTCAGCTGGTGTTTCTGCCATGATGGTTTCAACATCATCAATGAAGCCCATGCGTAACATTTCATCAGCTTCATCAAGCACCATGGCTTTTAATTCTGCCAGGTCTAAGGTGCCACGGTTTAAGTGATCCATGATACGACCAGGTGTACCGACAACCACTTGTGCCCCGCGTTTTAGCGATTTAAATTGTAGGTTGTAGTTTTGACCGCCGTAAATTGGTAATACGTGGAAATTAGGTAAATAGCGTGAGTAAGCCTGAAATGCTTCAGCAACTTGAATCGCTAATTCACGAGTCGGCGCTAAAACTAAAACCTGTGGCTTGTTACTCTTGAGGTCGATATTAGCTAGCAATGGCAAGGCAAACGCTGCGGTTTTACCTGTACCGGTTTGGGCCATACCTAACACGTCCTGGCCGTCCATGAGCAATGGAATACACTGAGCCTGAATAGGAGAAGGAGTTTCGTAGCCCAGTTCTACCAAGGCTTTCAAGATAGTTTCAGGAAGGTGTAAATCATTAAATGACGGAGTTTCTATGGACATGTAACCTCTAATGCGAGTGGGTAATTAAAAAAAGCGGGATATTATAGGATATCTGTTCATGAAATGCTCGATATTTATGCTGTAGGTCACAAAAAAAGTGAAAAACTAGTCGGAATTTGCTCATCCTATTTGTTTTTCCTGTAAATATCTGACCGTCTGCTCGATGAGCTAACCATACTAGCTCAAACCATCCCTCTTAAATTCTTGTTCAAGTTTAACCTAATTTGCACTATTTGCTGGTTTTTTGTTCAGTTAACTATCTCAACCTAGCGTCAGGCATCAGCCATGGTCGATATTTAGTCGATTATTCATGGCTAAGTGATCAGTGGCGAGATCCGACTCGCAGAATTGGTGGCTGATGTTGGGGCGCGGGTGTCCATGCTTTATTATCGGTGACAACGGAATTTACAAGGACTAGTCATGTCGTACAGTACAGCGGAACTAATTAAAACAATTAATCACCCTGCTTTAGTTGATAAAGTGATGGGCCCAACTCAAGCCCAAGGTTTTACTTTCGCGGTTTTGAGTGCACCGGCATTGATTCCAACTAAAGATTGGTGGCCAATGCTGTTTGTCGAACAAAAAATTGCTGCCGAAATCGAGCCTGAAGCACGTGATGCCTTTTTACAGCAAATCATGGTTTACTTTAAAGCTGCGGTTGATTCATTAAAAAGCCCTGAAGGTTTTCAATTTCCTGATGTGTGTGATTGTAAAGACAACAATACGAATGTTGAGTTAATGGCATTTTGTGCTGGCTTTTTGCAAGGCTATCATTGGCTATCTGATTTGTGGCAAGACCGACTTGAAAAGCTAGATCATGAGTCGAAGACGCTGGTCTCTCAAACACTTTTGGGGGCGATGGTGTTATCTGGCCATCCGCAGCTACCTGTGATGCTAAAAGACACACCCAAAGATCAGTTACCTGTGGTTGATGATGTGTTTGCTGATATGCCAAAAACCTTAACGATTTTTGCTACCTTTGGTCGTCGTATCGCGGCAGCTGAAACCATGGCTGAGTTGAAGAAATCTGAAGCGGCAGCAAAAGGCAAGTAATCAGCAGCTTATAGCTAATCAATTTAGAATGTTCGTACTTATTTCTAAGGCAGCCTCCGGGCTGCCTTTTTACTTAGCGACTGAACAAACCCTCATAATTAATGACTTCAACCAGTTGATTGCAACATCATGGCTGGTTAATGAATGCTGGGCGATTTCATAGCTGACCATAATCGGCTGGTCTGCTATCACAAGTTGTTGCAATGGATAACGTTGGCATAGTTCACTGGCGACCATTTCAGGCATCACCACTAAGTACTTACCTTGCATCAGTAATTGTGGCACGGCGCTAAAGGTTGGCACTTGGGCGGCGACATGGCGTTGCAATTGTTGCTGACTAAAATACTGATCCATTAATTGCTGTGAATGTCCCCAACTCGAGGTGTAAATGTGGCTGCGGCTTACCAGTTCATGGGCCGTTATCTGGCCCGGCGTTTGAGGGGTAAAGCTAAGATCAGTGACACAAGTGAGCGGGTTATCCAGTAGGTGGGTTTTATCGAGTTTGTCACTGAGATGGCCACTACCAGCAAATCCTATTACTAAATCTAGGGTTTTACGTTCAAGCTCTTTTTCATAATCACTGTTAGTCAGCTCAAATACATCCAATCTAAGATGTGGGCCAAATGCTGCCAAGTGTTCAATCATGGACGCGACATAAGTTTGTTCGATGGCACCGCCGACCGCGATTTTAAAATGACGCTGGTCTTGGTTGGGATCAAAGCTAGCTTGGCTTTCAATGCCTTGTTGAATTAATAGCAAGGCCTGTTGTATTGCAGGAGCCATCAGCAGCGCTTTTTCAGTGGGCTGCATTTCTTTGCCTACCTGAATAAACAAGGGATCATCTAGTTGGCTGCGCAAGCGACTCAGGGCATGACTAATGGTCGATTGAGATAAGTGCATGATTTTGGCAACCATAGTGACATTACGTAGCTGCATTAGGTGGTTAAAAACCCGTAACAGATTTAGATCAAGTTGGTTTGCTAGCTTGTTATTCATTTTGGCCATACCTAGATGTTTATAATTCATTTTATTAATACTTTGACCATAAATACAATTACGTCTGGTTAAAACTCTATTGGTTATGAAGTATTAATATGAAAAGTTATGCTTACTTGCTCGCGATCGGCCTACTTTGGGGATCGCAATTTATTTTCATGCATCAAGCACTTGAGGCATTTCCGCCGATGGTAGTGGCTGCAAGCCGTGCATTTTGCGGTTTTATCACACTGGTTCTGGTCTGTCGTATGTTAGGCCTACGCAGCAACAAGTTTAATTGGTCTGTTTACATGAGTATCGCCTTGCTGGATGCCACCTTGCCGTTCATTTTAGTGGCTTGGGGTCAACAATACGTGGATAGCGCGGTCGCTGCGGTGACCATGGGCACGATCCCCTTTATGACCTTATTGCTTGCCCCCTTGGTGATTAAATCAGAGCGCATCTCGCTATGGGGCATGATCAGTGTTGCCTTGGGCTTTGTCGGTATCGTGGTGTTGTTTGCACCGCAATTGGCGAATGCGGCTAGTTTATTGTGGCCAATACTCGCTATATTGTTCGGCGCCGCTTGTTTTGCCTTGGGGATGTTAATGATTAAGCGTTTTGCTGATGAAGCCCCGTTACTTGTTGCGCGTAATATATTGGCTTGTGCTGCGATCCAGTTGACCTTGATATCTCTAGTTAGCCAAGATTTCACTGCCATTACCCCTTCGGTTGGCCCCGTCATGTCGCTATTAACTTTAGGCGTGTTCTGTACTGGCTTAGTGTATTTCCTGTTTATGGCTTTGATCCAATTAAGTGGTCCAACTTTTGCCTCCTTTAGTAACTACTTGGTGCCATTATTCGGCATGATTTTAGGGGCGCTGTGGTTGAATGAGCAAATCAGTCATACCACCTTAATCGCGCTGGCGATTATTCTTGGCTCTGTTGCACTGAATCAATGGGCTAATCAGCGTGAGCAAAAACGCCTTAAAGTCTTAGCGGCAAGTTGTTAATTTGGAGGTTACGCCTTGTTGCATCGGCTTGTCAGCTAGCAGCAAGGCCCCGCTTTTAGATTGGCCATGTATTTGTAACGTGATTGGGTATAATGGCACTGAAATTTTACAGTGTGACCTGAATATGAAGTACCACCAACGCAAGTACAAAGTTCACAAGCGTATCAAGCGTCGTTTGATGGTGCGTTATCTGCAATTTAATGCCGCAAAGGAGCGAGAGAAGCATGAGTCAGCCATTTCGTCTGCAATTTAAAGTCCGTGATTACGAATGTGATATGCAAGGGATTGTAAATAATGGTGTTTATTTCAATTACCTAGAGCATGCCAGACATGAATTTTTAATTGAGCGTGGCGTTAATTTTGCTGAGTTAACTGCGGCAGGGATCCATTTAGTGGTGGTCAAAGCCGAGTTGGATTATAAGGCTTCCCTGACTAGCGGTGATGAATTCTATATTGAGGTTGTACCCGAGCGACCGAGTAAGGTGCGCTTTGCGTTTCGTCAAACCGTGGTGAGGCTAAGTGATAACAAGGTTGTGTTATCCGCATTGATCACAGGCACTTCACTTAATACGGCTGGGCGACCGTATCTTCATCCAGACGTTGATCTCGTTTTCCCTTTATCTAACTAAATCATTCTATTTGAGCTTGGCCAAAATGATTTGGCAGGCCGTCATCACCCCGTCTTCGGCTTTTGCTGTTAGCGGGTTAGGTTGATGGCTAACTTGTTCAATGAGGGTTGCAAAGCTTGGGCTAGTGAGCTGCTCAGGGTCTATTTCTGCACAGCTGACATACTGGGCTAAAAAAGTGTTGAGGTAGGGCGTTTCCGGCCAATCTGGGCGCATTAAGGTAATCGCCTTGGTCCCCGCTGCGGCTAATTCGGTATAGGTACCATAGCCGGGCTTAGTGATCACTAAATCAACACTATAGACTAAATCAAGAAAGGCCATGTTTGGCTCGGTATATTGGCACATGTCATTGCGCGATGCGGGGATGGCTTGATCAACCAGCCAAAACCAGTCTTGGTGCTGCGGCCAGCGTAATAAATCCAGTGGCACGGTTAACCCACCGAGGGCGATTAATCCTATCTTAGTGGTTTGTCCAAGCCCCAGTGCTTGGCGCAAATCGGTTGTTCTTTGCTGCCCTTTTTGAGCGATAGGCCCAATGGCTTGCTCATTGGGTTGTTTATGATTGGGCACATGTGGCGTGGGCTTAAGTGCCAAACTAACGCTTTGATAAGCGCGATCCATTAAAGGCAGTAGCTCATTAACGAGTACCGGATGCTGGCTATAGCTTTGTAGTATTTGGCTCCAGTTAAAGGGACATAGACTCATACTGGGGATGCCCAGCTTGGCAGCGGCAGCTAAGGTCACGGGAGAAATATTTGCGATCACTAAATCGGGCTTGAGTTTGGCCAAAATGGCTTGCTCTTGCGCTTGTTTTTCCGTCCATGTCGCTAACAGCTGTAAATAATGTTGTTCACTGGTTGGCACATCGACACTGATGGCGCTGTGCATTGTCATACCAAAATCGGATCCGATTGGGATCAGGGTGTATTCGTGACTTAAACGAGAGCGAAAATAACTGTCCGGCAGGGTCGATAATATACTGATCTTGAGTTCAGGAGCTAGTTTTTGCAGAGCGGCAATCACCGAGGTGCTAATGGCACCATGCCCAAAACCGTGATGGGTGATAGAAAAACAGATATGCTTACCATTCGCTCGTGTCATGATCATGAGTACTATGTATTGAGATGGATCCACTATACCCAAGTTAGGTACGAATAAGGAAGCCGATGAAACAACAAAGAATTGCTATTTTTGGCTGTGGCTGGCTGGGCGAGCCCTTGGCGATGAAATTGCAGCAGCAAGGATATCAAGTTAGCGTTTGTCGCCGTGACCCACAACAGGTTGAGCGGCTCAAGCAGCAAGGGTTGCAAGCTTACTGCATTGAAGTCAATGAGCAAGGTGTGGTCGGTGATGTCGCCGGCTGGGCAAACCAGGCTGACGTTGCCATTGTGATGTTGCCCCCGCGCAGTAAAACTCAAGAAGGTGATCGTTATATCGAACAAATTCAGCATCTTGCTGAATCGCTGGAGACACATGCTATTACTAAGGTGATGTTTATTAGTACCACAGGTGTTTACGCTCAAGGGGATCATCTGTTGACTGAACTAAGCCCACTAAAAGCAAACTCCGCTTTAGTGACGGCAGAGCAATATATACAAGCTCGCTTTTCTACCCTAGTGATACGTTTTTCGGGGTTAGTGAATGAAAATAGAACGCCTGGGCGTTTTCTTGCGGGTAAGCAGCTAACTGCAGGTCGAACTCCGGCCAACTTAATTCATCAAGCTGACTGTATTGCGATGATTGCAGGTCTATTGGCTCAGCCCTGGCAACCGGATGTGTATAACGCCAGTACTGAACATGGCCCAGCGAGATCGCAGCTTTACACCCTAGCTGCGCAACAGCTTGGGCTGCCAGCGCCAATATTTAGTGATGAGGATAGTCAGGCGCAACGCAGTGTCTCTAGTCAGAAACTGATTAAGCAACTGAATTATCAATTTATTTACCCTGACATTTTAAAGTGGATTGCTAATGACATCTGAACAAATAGACTTTTTTATGGCGCAAGCCATGGCACAAGGTCGTCTGGCCTTACCCGCTTGTCGTCCTAATCCTCCGGTTGGTTGTGTCGCTGTTAAAGATGGCGTCATTATCGCAAAAGGTCACACTCAGCCGCCGGGTAATATGCATGCTGAGGCGATGGTATTAGCCCAATTAGATGATCTCTCAGGGGTTAGTTTTTTTGTCACCTTGGAGCCTTGCTCGTTTGTCGGTCGCACCCCTTCTTGTGCTAAGACGATGGTAGAGCGCGGTGTTGAGCAGGTGTATGTAGGCCTGATAGATCCTCATTTTCGCAATCAAGGTAAGGGGATTGCAATTCTTGAGCAAGCAGGGGTGAAAGTGACGGTAGGTGTGCTTAAGGCCCAATTAGAGCAAGAGTTAGGGCCTTATTTACTGGGTGATGACGATTAAAACATCTTGCCTTTATCGGCTTTAGTCAAGCGATGGCGAACAAGTTGCTCATTGAACCAAGTTTCACTGGGTACTAATTCTTGTTTGGCACAGGTTAAATAGATCGGGTTATCATCCTGATGGTAGCGAGCCACGGCTAAGCGAATAAAATCAGCTGTGTTATGAATATCTTGCTTGTAGGTCTTAAATTGTTTTTTAAACAATTTCTTACTGTCTAGTCCCGAAAGGCGCTGCTGTTGCTGAGTTATCTGGCACTGATTTTTATCAAACTCTAATAACAGTTGGGTGATTTCTTGCTTCATCGGGCTTTGTGCGGCGATTTGAAAGCTAGCCACAATTGCCAAACAGGCTAACGTGGAGAACAGTATGCTCAAAGGGTTCATTGTGTTTACTGCGAAGTTACGACCAAAGTTGGCGCCGAATTATACTCAAAGCGGGCTTGGATGCGAGCCTTTCGTGATGGCAACGCAATCTTGAATTAACGCAGACTCGTTTGGCTATGCTGAAATTGATGGGTTAGGTAGGGGAAAGACTAAGCTGAGGCTTTAGATGGTCTCAGCTTAGGCTGATTTTTTATAACAAGGTAACGTTTTCTGCTTGTGGTCCTTTTTGGCCTTGTACCACTTCCATCGTTACTTTCTGGCCTTCTGTTAGTGTCTTGCGACCACCTGCATTAATTGCACTGAAGTGGACAAAAACATCTTTACCACCTTCACGTTCAATAAAACCAAAGCCTTTTTCGTCATTGAACCACTTAACGGTACCTTCAACTAAATCTGACATATTTCTCTCTTACTTAACATTTGTTACTAGTTTATTGCTAGGTAACACAATACATAACCAGCTAGGCTGGGAGCTATCAAGGCCTGTGTTTAAGCAAACCAAGCGGGTTAAGGTAAGACGAAGTTCAATACCACAGCTAACAGCGCAAAGTTAACTTGATTAAGTTAATAACCTAATAAACAAGGCAACTTAAGCTTATACCATGGATCCAGATGCTACAAATTTTGTACTTTTTAAGTTAGCGATAAGGGAGCAATGCTAGTTTGTAAGATATTCGCCATGAGTGTTGTGATTGTTTTCCCTTTTTCGCTTTGGTTTTAACGCTTTAATGGCGAAGAAAAATGGAATAATGTCGATTAAGCTTATGAAAAATAAAAACTATATGGATTATAGAATATTTTTATTAAGGCATATTCATAGCCAAGTAGGCATTTTCCTAGATAGATGCGCGTATAGTTAATCATGTAGGGCAAGCAAGGAACATCAGGACGATGTAAGCGGACCTTATTAGGATGATAAGGCGCAATGGAATGCCGCAGTGGCTTAAGGATGTCGCCACGAGCACACTAGGATGGTGTGTTTGGGTTAATAGAGGATGATTGACCCGCTAAGGATAGTAAAAAGGAACACAACAGGGCCGTTGTTAGGGACACCTCCAGGACGGAGAGTAGGACAAATCAGGATGATTTGTTAGTCAGGACGACATAGGGAAAGCTCAAGGAAAGAGTAAAGGAAGCCTAGGAAGGCATAAGTCAGGGAGCGCAGGGAGCACTTGGTTCATTAAGGAAAGATGAAGTGACTATGGCCCGATACATATTATTTGTATCGGGCCTTCTTTTATCCATCGTTTCTGATCATTTCTACTAAGTCACGACCAGCAGAGCACTAAACTCGGCGACGGCTTCAGCGGTGAGAGCAAAACTGACCTCAGTACTGCCAATATGAACCCTGAGTAAATTGTCATCGTTTTGATGGCTGAGCGATAAGCTTGCAGGTTGAACTCGCAATATGATCTGCTTAGTATGAGTTTGCAATTGGATCCAGCCATCATCTAGCGCTGATGCACTGAGGTATTCGCCATTGATTAGCTTCCCTTCTGCGAGGAGAGGTAAATCCGCCACTGTGGTATTCCTTGAGTCAACTTAAGACGCTTTAAGCTTAGCTGGCGCACGTGATTTTGGCGTTGCTTTTCGTTTTTTGCGTCGCCATGCTGGTTTACTTGGGCTCAGGTTTTTTAACTCCGCCAGTGCCGAGCTCGGCATTTGCACGGCTTGTGCGATTAATGCTTGCAGTTGTGTCTGCAGCTGGCCCATAAACTGATGATAGCTTACTTGTTTTTGGCTCATGCTCTCTAATTGTGATTCCCAGTGTGCCGTCATATCTGGGCTGGTGGCACTGTGAGGTAAACAGCTAATGAGCGCTTTGCCAACCGCTGTTGATCTAATTTGCTTGCCGTGACGCGTGAGAAAGCCGCGTTTAAACAACAACTCAATAATACTGGCTCGGGTTGCTTCGGTGCCCAAACCATCGGTTTCTTTGAGCACTTTTTTTAATTCTTTGTCGACAACAAAGCGAGCGATCCCTGTCATGGCGGCCAATAAGGTCGCATCAGTAAAATACTCAGGGGGCTGGGTTTGCTTTTCGATAAGCTCGCCATGTTGGCAAAACAACGAGGCTCCCACGGCCACATCGGGTAGGGCTGCGGGCTCGGTTTGATTGTTCTTATGCAATAACGACTTCCAACCTAACGCTAGGGTGCTCTTTTGTTTAGTGCGAAATTGCCCGCCTTGGATCTCTAGTAAAATGGTTTGTTCTTGATAGCGATAATCAGGATAAAACTGCGCCAAATATTGCAAACTGATCAGTTCATAGAGCTGGCGCTCGGCTTTTCCTAGTTTGCTGGCATCGTAGGTTTTCATGGTCGGGATAATGGCATGGTGCGCGCTCACCTTGCTGTCATTCCAACAGCGATTACGCTGTTGCCAGTTGGCTTGGTCTAGCTGTGATTGCCAGTCAGGTAAATTTTGACTCAGAGCTTGGCCTATGGCGCTGGCTTGTTGGTGATGATCTTTAGGTAAATAGCGGCAGTCTGAACGTGGGTAGGTGATGAGTTTGTATTCTTCATAGAGTTTTTGACAGCTCGCCAAGACCTGACTGGCGCTCATGGCAAAGCGCTTCGCGGCTTCGATTTGTAAACTGGATAAACTAAAGGGCAGCGGCGCGGTTTGCTTTTTGGTTTGTTTATCGTTGGCTAATACCAGCGCGGGCTGCTGGTGGATTTTTTCGACTACTTTTTCGGCTAGCTTTTTGACCAGCACGCGGCCTTCTTCATCTTGATAGGGCTGGCATGCTTCACTGGGTAACCATTTGGCGCTGAACTGGGCATCGCAATCGGTGCGAATATGTGCGAGGACTTCATAAAAGGGGCGGCTAACAAAATGCTCTATCTCTTGGTCGCGTTTAACCACTAAACCTAATAGCGGGGTTTGCACTCTGCCCACCGAGAGCACGCCCTGATAGCCAGACTTTTGACCTTGTATGGTATAGGCGCGGGTCATGTTCATACCATATAGCCAATCGGCGCGACTACGGGCTAAAGCTGACGTTGAAAGGGCAACAAAGTCTTGGTTACTGCGTAATTTGGCTAAGGCTTGTTTGACCGCACTCGGGTTTAAATCATTGATCAGGCAGCGCTGCACTCGCTGCTTTTTTTGCTGGCTGACGCCGGCATAGTTAATCACCTCATCGACCAGCAACTGGCCTTCGCGGTCGGGATCGCCAGCATGCACTATAGTGTCGGCTTGCTTTATAAGTTTCTTTAGAATACTTAACTGTTTCTTGGTGTTTTTTTTCGGGTTAAGTAGCCATTTTTCGGGGCTTATGGGTAAGTGCTCAAGACGCCATTTTTGATATTGTGGATCATAATGGTCGGGCTCTGCTTGTTCTAATAAATGCCCTATGCACCATGAGATACAGTCACCGTTGGCCAAGGTGATCATGCCATCGGCTTTGGTTTGGGGCTTGGGTAATGCACTGGCGATGGCGCGGGCTAAGCTAGGTTTTTCGGCGATGTATAATTTCACAGCAAGTACTTAACTGGTTATATATACAGTTATCTTAACCCCTTTGATTCGATAGTGCTAGTTTGCAACTCAACAACCCGATCAACTTTCGGGTGTTGAGTCACTTGATGTGGGTCTGTTAGCCAAAGCACAGTTGTGACCAGCGGGTTAAGCCGGTTGCGACACTGGCAAAGTGATCACCGGCTCGTATTGGGCTGTTAGGGTAGTTTTGTCGTAAAAAATCGGTAATGACAGGAGATTTAGCACTTCCCCCCGTCACAAAAATGACATCGGGCTGGGTTTGTGCTTGGCGCAAGGTTTCATCAATGAGGTGCTTAATCTTAACTAATAATGGCAAACTGGCTTGGCCTAAGGTGGCTTGGGCTAATTCGCACCCTAATCCAGCTTCAACATAAGCTAAATCAGCAAAACATTGGTTTTGTTCTGAGAGCTGCTTTTTAGCTTGTTCGGCGGTATTGACCAATTGATAGCTTTGCTTGTGCTGTTGCAGATGCATTAAACGCTTAAGTTGTTCTGGTGCGCAGCTATCTTTAATCAACTCTTTTAGCATTAACTGATTGTCGCGGCTGTAAAACCGAGTTTGGCTGCCGACATCGTTGATGGCTACGGCGTCAAACAAGGCTTTAGCTGGCATCGGCTTGCCTGTGACCAGCTCGGAATCCAAGCCAAATAACGGCATTAAGCCACGCAGGGCAAAATGGATATCAAAATCGTTACCGCCAATGCGTTCACCTGTGTGGCCAAGAATATGCTGGTGGCGTTCGGTTGATGTTTGATAGCTTGGGCTCATCTGCATTAATGAGATATCAGTGGTGCCCCCACCGATATCAACGACCAATACTTTTTGCGCTTGGCTTAAGGTGGCTTCAAAGGCAAAACCGGCGGCAATGGGCTCATATTGAAATTCAATGGCTTTAAAGCCCGCTTTTTTTCCTGCTTGGGTCAAAATTTGCAGTGCTTGTTGGTTGCTTTGCTCGCCTTTTAGACCTTGAAAGTTAACCGGACGGCCAATGACCACCTGCTCAAGGGTGTCATCTAAATGCTGTTCTGCGCTTTGTTTAATGTGGCAAAACATGGCGGTGACTATGTCTTCAAATAGCGCGAGCTGAATTTGGTTGAGGCCGCTGGCCCCTAAGAAGGATTTGGGTGATTTAATGTAATACCCTTCTTCCGGCTCTTCTAAATATTTTGCCAATGCCGCGTCACCAAAGTGCAATTCGGTATCGATGCCATCTAGCTTTAACTCTTGCTGCACTCGCTTTGCTGCGAGCATGGCTGGGCCACGTTGCTTAAGCCACTGCGTTTTTAATTCTGATTGCGGCAGGGCGTTGGCTAACCAAGGTAAGATGATTTCTCTCTCGGGCGCATACAAGGTTGAGGTAAGTAAACTCGTTTGCTGCTGTAGTGGGATTAATTTAGCTTGATCTTGTTGTATTACGCCAATCGCGCAGTTAGATGTGCCGTAGTCAAAACCTGCAAACATAAGTAACCTGCCTGTGAGAAAAAGGGCAGGCATGCTACCTTATGGCCGCGATGATGAAAAGAGCTTAACGTAACTGAGCCTTTCAGTTTGGTTGTAAAATTTCATTGCTAAAATCGATTTCACTGGCCTCATCAAGCCCAAATAGTGCCAAATTCTGTCACGCTAGTGAGTTTGAAGGGGATTTCAATAAATCATCAAAAAAGCGAGGCTTTTTGGTGCTAGCGCAAGGTTTTAGGCGACATGATATGATCCGATTCAGTGGCCTAGGGTGAGAAATAAGCTAAAGCTGACTAAACTGTCATCAGCGCGAGTGGTTAGGTTTATTAATTACGTCAATTTCGCCATTTTCGCCAAATTTATTGACCTGAAGTTGTAATTTCACAACAAATATCGAGTACAATTCAACTTCTAAAATTTATCGCCGCATTCCTTGTGAGAGGTGTGCATGAATCCAAGTTTTGTATATACAATGGCGCGCTGCGTCTGTCGGAGAGAGAAAAGTGAGAAAAACTAAGATTGTTTGTACTATCGGTCCTAAATCAGAATCTAAAGAGATGCTAACTAAGCTAGTTGCTAACGGCATGAACGTGATGAGACTTAACTTCTCTCACGGTGACTTCGACGAGCACGGTGGTCGTATCAATACTATCCGCGAAGTTTCTGAATTAACTGGTAAGAAAGTCGCTATCTTATTAGATACTAAAGGCCCAGAAATCCGTACTATCAAGCTAGAAGGCGGTAACGACGTTGCACTAGTAGCTGGTCAAGAGTTCTCTCTAACAACTGACGCAAGCGTTGTAGGTAACAACAAAGTTGTAGCGGTAACTTACCCTGGTCTAACTAAAGACCTAAGCGTTGGTAACACGGTACTACTTGATGACGGTCTAATCGCACTTAAAGTGGTTGCTATCACTGACACTGAAGTGAAATGTGAAGTGCAAAACAACGGTGAACTAGGCGAAAACAAAGGTGTTAACCTTCCTGGTGTAAGCGTTAAGCTTCCTGCTCTATCTGAAAAAGATAAAGCTGACTTAGTATTCGGTTGTCAACAAGGTGTTGATTTCATCGCTGCTTCTTTCATCCGTAAGGTTGAAGACGTACAAGAAATTCGTGAGCTATTAGCTGCGAACGGTGGCGAAAACATCCAAATCATCTCTAAAATTGAGAACCAAGAAGGTGTTGATAACTTCGACGCTATCCTAGAAGCCTCTGACGGTATCATGGTTGCACGTGGTGACCTAGGTGTTGAAATCGCCGTTGACGAAGTAATCTTCGCGCAAAAAATGATGATTGAGAAATGTAACGCAGCACGTAAGCCTGTTATCACAGCTACGCAAATGCTTGACTCTATGATCAAAAACCCACGTCCAACACGCGCAGAAGCGGGTGACGTAGCGAACGCTATCCTAGACGGTACTGATGCAGTAATGCTTTCTGGTGAAAGTGCTAAGGGTAAATACCCAGCTGAAGCGGTACAAATCATGGCTACTATCTGTAACAGCACTGATGAGCGTATGCCTTCTAAAGCTGAATCAGACAATGCTGATGCTAAGAGCATTACTCAAGCGGTTTGTCGTGGTGCGGTTAAGACAGCTGAGCAATTAGATTCTCGTCTAATCATCGTTGCTACTGAAGGCGGTAAGTCTGCACGTTCTGTACGTAAATTCTTCCCTAAAGCGCCAATCCTAGCTATCACTACTAACGCTAAGACAGCTCAACAGCTATGTCTAAGCAAAGGTGTTACTCCAGTTGTAGTTGAAAAAATCAACAACACTGAAGATTTCTACGAGCAAGGTATGAAGATCGCTAAAGATCTAGACCTAGCGAAAGCGGGTGACAACGTAGTAATGGTTTCTGGTGCACTAGTTGATTCTGGTACCACCAACACTTCTTCTGTTCATGTGATTAAATAATCCGAACGGAAAAATGAAAAAACCCGGCTTGCCGGGTTTTTTTATGCCTGCAATACCTGCCTTTAAGCATCAGCTATGTTATCGTTTAGGCTTATATTATTGGCTTGGTAAGATGAATTGCATGAGCACCTTTTTTAGCATTAACTTCAACAAAATCGCCCTTCTTCGTAATTCTCGTGGACGAGATTACCCTAGCGTTGCCGAGTTTGCTCGCCAAGGTTTAGCCTTAGGTATTAATGGCCTTACCTTGCATCCTAGGCCGGATCAGCGTCATGCTCGATACAGTGATGTTTACGAGCTAAAACAAGTGGCAGCGCAATACCCAGGTGCCGAGCTCAATATTGAAGGTTACCCGTGTGAAGAGTTCTTACAAGTGGTGTTGGATGCGAAGCCTCATCAATGTACCTTAGTGCCGGATGATCCAAACCAAATCACCTCAGACCATGGTTGGAATTTGCACCAAGATTTTGAGTTGGTAAAAGGCGTGGTTGAGCGCTTAAAGGCGGCAGGGATCCGCACCAGCATCTTTATGGATCCAGTGGCGCAAGATATGGCTTTGGCAAAGGCAACCGGTGCTGACAGAATCGAACTTTACACCGAGGCTTATGCTCACGCTTTTGCCACCGAGCAACAAGATACGGTGTTGGCTCAATATGCTCAAGCTGCTAAAGCAGCACAAGACTTAGGGCTAGAAGTCAATGCGGGTCATGACCTAAGCTTGGAAAACTTGGACTTATTTTTAACCATTCCAGATATTAAAGAAGTGTCGATAGGTCACGCCTTAGTTGTTGAATCACTTCAGCAAGGGTATGAACGCACCGTTCAGGCCTACGTTGATATTTGCAAATCGAGTGCCTAATTTCTATCTCGCTTCTATTACTTAATGCAGGGGAAAAATTTTGCAAAAAATTGTATTACTCTTTTGTTTATCAAGCCTTTTTTTCAGCTTTTCGAGTGTTGCAGAAAAGCGCTCGGTGGGGCCTGTTGAATACATTAAAGTCGCCGAATTAGATAACCTTAAGTTTCTGACGCGGATTGATACTGGTGCTCATACGACCTCTATTCACGCTTTTGATATCAAAGTGGATGATGATGCCGGCGAGATGAGAAAGAACATTGGTAAAACAGTGACCTTTACCACCATGAATGAAAAGAAAGAGTTTCGTACCCTGCAAGCGAAGATCGTCGACGTAGTGATCATCAGAAATGCCATCGCCAAGGAACGCCGATATCAGGTGGAGCTAGGCTTAGGTTGGCGAGGTGAGAGCAAAAAAGTATTGGTGAACTTAAGCGATCGTAAAAAAATGTCATATAAGCTGCTCATTGGCCGTAACTGGCTAGAAGGTGATTATGTGGTTGATGTGGAAATGGATCCAGAAGAGTAATTGGCTACGGGCTAAGCGGTGCTAAGTGTAGCGCCGCTCAGTGGCGAGCAGTCAATTATGATAAGGCATATATGTTAAAGAATTACCTTCCTCCTTGTTTGTTACTACTTGGTCTTGTTGTCAGTTTGTTTTTTTATCAAGTGAGTGATGATGGCTCGGGTAGCTTAGTGACGGTCGCCATCAGTGTGGTTGGCGCTGTATTAGCGCTAGCGGTCAGCTTAGTTAACAAACAAGGTATTTGGCTCAGTGTGAGTGCGATTATGATGGTGTTATTACCTGTCATAGCCGTCTCTATTGCCAGCTACTTAATGTGAATATGGACCTAGACGCATCTCAGTAGCAGTAAATGTGTAAATATCAATCAATTTTTTATAAATAATTTGGACTTGTCCCTCTCCGTTGTTGCTCATTTTTTATACTTGGTTAAAATATCAACGAAAATATAACAACAATTCCCACTTGATGGGAAAAATGGGCCAAAGCAATGAACCAGGACAAATCTCACGCTGTCCTGAACCCGGAAGAAATGGATTTTCTTGCGGAGCTAATGTCTGAAAAGTCGCCGAATCGGCAAAACCACAGTTTAGGATTTGAAGTGGTTTCTGATCAAAGCGGTTTTTTAACACAGTTAGGGACAGCAAATACATTACAAGTCGTCGCCCGATTCGGCACGCATCACTTCGTTTTTCCATTGGAAATTAGCTTAAACGATCTAGGCTTGCCTTATTTACGTTTTGCTACTCCGGAGATCTATGAAGCGGGTCAGCAGCTACGTTATTGGCGTGCTGAAGCGCAAGGTGTTTCCTTATTATCTCCCAAGGGAGAGTCATTACCCTTTCAGGTTATTGATCTTTCTGTGTCTGGTTTGTCATTAAGTATTACCCAGCCTGACCAGCATGTGCCGTTACAGCTTGAGCAACATAGTTTATTGTTGCCCGATGGAACTGAAATCGCGCTAAAGGGCAAAATCAGTCGCTTTGTCGATAGTAATACCGTGGCGTATCAGTTAGATCAAAGGGCGATGGAGTCCGCTTTGCTGCGTGACTATTTGTTCCAAATCCATCGTGACCAACACCCTGAGATTAGCCAAGAAATTATCCGTTATCAGGCAGCTTAACGTATTTAATCCGATTCAAGATGGTTCAGTTGGGGTAAACTGAACATCTTGTTTATGTGTTTAGGATGGAATCATGTCTGAGTTTAAACTCGATCAACGACTAGCCCAGGATTGTTATTACTTGGGCGAATCCGACATCAGTATCTTATTACTGTCGAAAAATGCCGATTATCCTTGGTTTATATTAGTCCCGAAAACGGCTCATACCGAGTTGTATCAACTTGAGCCTGAGTTGCAGCAGAGTTTATTGGCGCAAATTAACCTTATCAGTGCGTTTATTGATGAGCTTTATCAACCAACTAAGCTTAATGTGGCGGCCATTGGTAACGTGGTCAAGCAGATGCATATACATTTAGTGGCACGTTATCAAGATGATCCAACTTGGCCGGGTGTGGTATGGGGCGCATCAGCCAACTCATCTTACAGTGAGGACCAGATTGCGAATGTGAGGCAACAGGTACAAGATGCATTAGTGGCACATTTCGAATTGGCTTAATTGGGTGGTGTGCTTTTCTTCAGCTGCAGAATGAAATTAATCGCTTCACCCAGTTTTAAATAGCGTGCCAAGTCTTCCTTGGAATAGCGAGTAGACATGGATGACAGATTTCGACGCTGCTTCAAGAAGCGTGATACCTGCAATTTATTAAAACCACCCACTTGATAAAGTAAACTAAGTAGATGATCGGTTTGTTCATCGTTTAACTTAAGCCGTTCCGCATATGCTTCTGGCTCAAAGGGAATGGCTTGTTGTTGATAATGATGGATCACACCTTGCTCTTGCAGGTAATCTAGCCATTGTTCGACATACAAAGGCTTGGTGCCTGCTAACAAGTTAAAATAGCCTCCCGCATCACAGCGGCAATGGGTCAGTAAGCTAATTGCGAATTGGTCATCATTGGCGTTAAAGCTCACCGCTCCAACTTGAGTTGAATGGAGTGCCTGGATCTTGATTTCAGCGAATTCGTTGGCAGGGCCGTGGCACTTGAAGATAATCATCTTGCCTCCTTTGTCTGCCAGTATAGTGGCGTTTAACTGCTCCGATGTAAAGGGATCGCGCTAAAGCAATGTAGCAACTAGACTTAAACTGGGCTTTAAGGAAAGAGGTGAGTGTGAAAAAAGTGATCACTGCGCTACTCATCAGCCTGTTGAGTTGCGGGCTAAATGCTGACATTATCGAGCAAGACTATTCGTTACAGACTAGGCTTTTTGCGCCTTATCTTAACTTAGATATTCCTGCTCTAATGAATGGCACTGCAGCCCAAAGCAAATCGCCATATGGTACTGCTCAATTAGACAATTTTTCACCTTTACCCACCGCGACTAATTTAAATTTAGCATCTAGCTATGGCCAACACTTAGGGCAAGAGACAACGTCAGAGCTTGCTCTAATTAATCAATTGCTGGGAGCCAATGCTCCTTTAGTGAAATCGCAGTACTTAGACTTTAAAAATAATTTTACCGAATTTGTCAGTTTAGGTGCGCAACAAGGTTTAAACCAAAGTCTCGTGTTCGATCAGGCGCTCGTATCTAAACCAAAGGATGACTTTCGTTGGGATCGCGCTAGGCTCGAAGTGCAAGGCGAGGGAACGCTGGGCTGGTCGATTCATTGGCTCCAAGCGATCTACAAGTACATGATGGATCCCACTCATCTTGCCATCATTCTGCTGTTACTTTCAGTCGTTGTGTTAATTAAGCGTCGTTTCTTTGCCTAGATAATCATTCTTTGCACAATTATTTTTCGTATCTGTTCGCTTATTTTCAAGTGATAGAAATATTTCGTATAAATAAAAGCTATTGCTTATATATATCAAATAACAATTTAAACAATTAGTTGGTTGCTATTGCGCCAAGGTGATTAATAATTCACGGCTCGAATTAACAAATAACTATCAAAGTAAGCTATTTTTTGTGATGTTGGCAGTTGATAAATCGGCTGGATGAAGTTGGCAATGTAAGCGATTTACAGGGGCTGGAAATGGTCGCTTCATCATCAACAAGCACACTGTGATTGAGAAAGAGAGAGTTTATCTGTTCGTTAGGCAGAATTATGTAATGTGTCAGTCCTTGCTGATAAATCGACGATGAATCGATGATAAATCGAGATAGGGCATGGCAAAGCGGGAGCTAATTATGAAGCTGGTTGATGATTATGTTCGAGAAATACAGGGCGGTAACTTACAAAAAGCAACAGAGATAATGCTACACATTATTGCCGCAGATCCTTCTGGTGAAACAAGGCGACAACTAGACAGGCGATTTGGTGGAGAGATGTCGGACTCACATCGACATTTAGAAAGTCATTGTCCGACCCATTAAGGCTAAAAATAAAGGGCTATTAAAGCCCTTTATTCGTTTTCATTAAGCTGCAAGTAGAATGCGAAGCATGCGGCGAAGCGGCTCTGCTGCACCCCAAAGTAGTTGGTCGCCAACTGTAAAGGCACTGATGTATTCAGGACCCATAGTCAGTTTACGAATACGGCCAACCGGTACACTTAATGTACCTGTTACTTTAGCTGGGGTTAATTCTTGTGCACTGATAGCGCGATCATTTGGAATAACCTTAACCCAATCGTTGTGGCTCGCTAGGATTTCTTCAATCTCAGCAACTGGGATGTCTTTGGTTAGTTTTAGCGTGATCGCTTGAGAGTGACAACGCATCGCGCCGATACGCACACAAATACCATCAACTGGAATTTGGTTATCGCTGCGACCAAGGATTTTGTTTGCTTCAACTTGTGCTTTCCACTCTTCTTTACTTTGACCTGAAGGTAGCGGTACGTCGATCCAAGGGATCAAGCTGCCAGCTAGTGGTGCACCAAACTGCTCGGTTGGGAAATCATCGCTACGGATAGTTTCTGCAACTTTACGGTCGATATCTAAGATAGCTGACGCTGGATCGGCAAGTTCAGCTGCAACGCTGTCTTTAATCACGCCCATTTGGCTAATTAGTTCACGCATGTTACGCGCACCTGCACCCGATGCTGCTTGGTAAGTGTGTGGTGTTGCCCACTCAACTAGGCCTTTTTCAAATAGACCACCTAGCGCCATCAACATGAGTGAAACAGTACAGTTACCGCCGACATAGGTCTTGATACCATTTGCAAGACCTTGTTGAATCACGTCACTGTTTACTGGGTCGAGTACAATGATGCTATCTTCTTCCATGCGTAGTGCAGATGCAGCATCAATCCAGTAACCATCCCAGCCGCTAGCGCGTAGTTTAGGGTACACTTCTTTGGTGTAGTCACCGCCTTGACAGGTTAAGATCACATCCATTTCTGCTAGAGCTTCAATAGAAAAAGCATCTTGCAGAGTGGTGCTGGTCTTGCCAATATCTGGAGAAGGTAAACCAACCTGTGAGGTGGTGAAGAAAGTCGATTCAATTAAATCAAAATCTTTCTCTTCAGACATGCGTTGCATGAGGACTGAGCCAACCATACCGCGCCAACCAACTAGACCTACTTTTTTCATGGCGTTTCTACTTCCTTACATTATCGAAACGAGACTATTACCCAAGCGCAAACATGTTATGCGTGAGTAATGAATAGATAAGCAGTAAATCTATCACTTTAGACGTCCATAAGGCTAGAATTTTTTTGAATGCAACGAGATGGAAACGAAGATAAAAAGGAGTTTGATGATTTAAAACAAGATTATAAAGCTGAAAGAATATGGCGGTGAAGGAGGGATTTGAACCCTCGATGGGGCTACAAACCCCATACTCCCTTAGCAGGGGAGCGCCTTCGGCCACTCGGCCACCTCACCGGTATTCGGGAAATATGGTGGGGGGGGACGGATTCGAACCATCGAAGCTTTCGCGGCAGATTTACAATCTGCTCCCTTTGGCCACTCGGGAACCCCCCCAAGATTTGTTACCAACAAGCATGTCTTGTTAGTGGAATGTGGCAGGGATATGAGGATTTGAACCTCAGAATGCCGAGATCAAAACCCGGTGCCTTACCGCTTGGCGATATCCCTGTTGTCACGTTTTTAAGAGTTTTCTCTCTCGGTAGTTAGAGCTTGTATCGGAGCCGAACCCGAAACTTACTTTATTACCTAGCTATTTATAGAGTGCTAACTCTGAATATGGCGGAGGAGGAGAGATTTGAACTCTCGGAGAGCTATTAACCCTCGCCGGTTTTCAAGACCGGTGCATTCGGCCACTCTGCCACCCCTCCGGAAACTCTAATTGTAATGGTGCGGAAGGAGAGACTTGAACTCTCACACCTTGCGGCACTAGAACCTAAATCTAGCGTGTCTACCAATTTCACCACTTCCGCATTACAATCTGAATCCTGATCTCTATATCAGGCATTCCGAATTTGGCTCCTCCTGCTGGGATTGAACCAGCGACCTGCGGATTAACAGTCCGTCGCTCTACCAGCTGAGCTAAGGAGGAATAGTGGTCGGTGATGAGAGATTCGAACTCCCGACCCTCTGGTCCCAAACCAGATGCGCTACCAGGCTGCGCTAATCACCGACTGTTGCTTACTTTGGTTTATCTGTATCAGATTTCTCTGTTCGGAAGCTATTGCTGTGAGCTTTTAGCTAGAAGGCGTTGTAAGCGTCGCCGTGTCTCCGATGGCGCACATTATTAGGATTTCGCCCGTCTTTGTCAACACCCCGCAAAAAATAAATTATCATTTAAAAACATTGAGTTAGCTTAATTGGTTGAAAAATATACTAACTTTTTTAATTTTTTATGTCTGTTCGATGAAAAAAAGTACAAATTTGGTATGAATATTATTCACTCTCGACAAAATAATTTTCATTTTTTCCTTTTCGCCTATTTTAAAGCGACAAAAAACGGAAAACTTGGCGTGAAAAAATTAAATTCATATACTTAACTTGCCTGCACGTATTGCAGTAGGCCTAAGTTAGGCAATGATTGCAGATGGTGAGGTTAGTTAATGTCATTTTGCTCGCCTATTTTCTGTTCTATTCTTAAGTTTCATCTTTCTTGAGGTTTAATCTTCGTTTATGAGTGTTGTTCAAAAATCAAATGGTCAATCTTTAACACAGCGGATCCACGCCAGATTCGATCATTTTTTGGTAGGCAAAAATTATGTGCTGGGCGACGAAGATTTTGATGATGGACTGGAGCTTGAATTATTAGAGCAGCAAGAAGATAAAGAAGTAAAAGAGTCGGGTTGGAGTAAGCGCATTCTGCTCGATGTTGAAAAAGCGCGAGTAGAAAAAGAAGAAGCGGCAAAGCGCCAGCGAGCCAAGGCGTTGCAAGTTGCGGCCAGTTATTTTAACAAGCGGCATATTAACGACATGTTGGCGCAACTCTCTGAGCCTGATCGCGTGATGACACATCTGTTAAGGATGCCCCCCTCGACAACAGAATTATTGCTCAGCTTAACCCTGCCGTTTCCTCGCTTATCTGCCATTGGCGCCATGTTAGAGCAAAACCCAGAAGTAAAAAGGCGACTGCTGTATTTGGTTGGCAGTGATAGTTTTATGGAGCTGCTTGGCCGTAAGCCGCGGGCAGTAAAGGATGCGCAAGCGGCGGTGGGACTGCTTGGCGTTGAAATCCTCAAGCAAATAGTGCCCGCCATGGTGTTTAAATACCGTATCAAGATGCACAATGCGGTGATCCCTGGGCTGGGTAAAAAATTATGGCGACATATACTCACTACAGGTTTGGCCACATCATATCTACTTGAACAACAAGGCTATAAGCGCCCCGCCGAGGGGATGATGTTAGGTGGCTTGTTGTTTTTAGGTCACATGTCCTGTTTGCATCAATTTTTACGCTCCTTTGATGAAACCATGGTGGATTGCTTAAATGAAGCCAGACAGAAAGGGGACAAAAAATTTCATGATCTATTATTCGATGTGGAAGCAGATCCGCGAATTTTGGAAAAATTTCTCCAAGAGCGCGCGCTGGAAATCGGCCTATCGTTGGCAAAACAAGGTTTTCAAGAAGGTGCACCACAGTTGATCACTGCCTTACAAGAGGAGGTGGACGATCTGAACTATGACGTTAGAAGCACCTTAGGTAAGGCCTTGTTTTCGGGCTTACGATTTTCCATTTTTGAGCAGTTGCGCGCCGCCAAATCCTTTAGCCAAGAAGAGCTTACACCTTGGCGAGAGTACGCCAAAATATCGCCCCAGATGTTTAAAGACATGCACAATAAGGCCTTACACCGTATCGATTATTCGCAATTTGGTAGTTGATTTTCTGATGCTGCGTTCGCTTTGTTTGGGCTCTCACTGGCAGCAAATTGCTAAGTGTGAGCCGTTGCAGGCCATAGTCCTATCACGTTATCGCCTGCCGATGGTAATATCGGGTTAAAGCATAGGGAGGTGACATGAGCCAAGGCAGGAAACGGAAAAACAGTGGTCGAGTGACATTGGCTGATGTGGCTAAATTAGCGGGTGTAGGCTCGATGACAGTATCACGCGCGCTGCGCACCCCTGAGCTTGTCTCTGAAGGATTGCGTTCGCGAATTGATGCAGCGGTGGCTCAATTAGGTTATCTGCCCAATAAAGCCGCAGGGGCGCTCGCCTCTTCAAGCTCAGATATTATTGCGGTGATACTTCCCTCATTAACCGAATTTGCCACCAATGAAATGATGTTGGCGTTGAAATCGGTACTTGAGCCTGCAGGTTATCAGCTGATTTTTACCGCTTCCAATTATGATTCAATGGAAGAAGAAAAACAGGTTCGGGCCTTGTTGCAGCATTCTCCTGCTGCGCTGATCTTGCCGGGCACGCCACATACTCCACAAGCCCTTAAATATATTAAGAATATAAATCTACCTGTGGTCGAAATTTCGGCCTTAACCCACGCTCCCATTCATATAAATGTAGGCGTGGATCACCATGCTTCTGCTTATCAGCTAACCAAATTTCTGTATATGAAAGGTTATCGTCAAATTGGTTTTATTGGCGCATATACTAACTTTGGTCGTTTTGCCATGCGTTTGGCTGGTTGGCAAAAAGCCATGCTAGACCATAACTTAGCCAGCCATCGATTAGTGCTTGGCTTACCACAAGCCAGCTTTTCGGTTGGGGCTGATTGCTTGATTTCAACCTTAGAGCGTTGGCCTGATTTGGATGCGGTGATCTGCAGTCACAGTGAATTGGCGGCGGGTTTAATTTTAGAAGCAAATAAACGTGGCATTAAGCTACCAGAACAACTCGCTGTCGCCACATTTGATGATCCAAACTTGTGCAATACCTTGCAACCCAGCCTAACCACAGTCGATATACCTTATGCGGAAGTGGGCAAAGAGGCGGCGCAATGCTTACTTGATGCGCTTAATCTATCGCAGCGCGAACAAGTGATAAAAAGCATCGGGTTTAGAATTAAAACAAGAGCAAGTACATAGCACACTCATGGGGATCAGCATTCCCATATCGAGCCGGATTATGGTCAGCAAAAAAAGGCAGGCCGCTAAGCCTGCCAAACCAACTGGGATGTCGCTGGACAAATCTATCATTTGCTCTCTTGATTAAGTCGAGCCGACGATAAATAGAAACATCACTACCATATCATCAATAAATAATAAGCAACAGTTTGTATATGGCATGCAAATAAACCAAAGTGCGATTTATGCCAGTGTTTATGCAAAATCAGTCTAAGGTAGGAGTTAGGTGCAAATATTGTTGGTCAAGATCCCATTGCCTTATCTATTTAATGTGTAGACTGATACATAAGTTGTGGCATGGGCGTAACTTGCTAAGCTATTAGCTAGGGCCTGTTGATCTTTGGTGGTTAATTTTTGTTCGAGATAAAAGCGTTTTGAGCAAGGCGAGCAGTGTGTAGCTTAGTATTCTAAGTAAATACTGCTCAACGACGGGCAAAACGCTTTTAGCCGAATCCGTAGGACAGCGTTTGTTGGTCATTTCTACTGCGTTAGTGCCTTTTCGCGTAGTTCACTATGCCACAAAGGCTCTGTCTTGTATAAATGCCCAACAAATCGCTGCAAAAACCAGCACAAAAGATCAACAGGCCCTTGATATAGCAATAACTATGACAGCAATAGACAAAGGGTGTTACATGAGTCAATCATCTGCATTTTCATCACTGGCATGGCCCACCACAGCCATTAGTCTGATCTTGGCTGCTATCGGCTTTTATTTATATTCAGATGCAATTGAGATGGCTGAATCGGCTACACAGCAAGCACAGGCTGCTCGGCAGGTTGAAAAGCGCAGTTTAACCCAGCAAAGTGACCTACAACGACAACTTAACACCGCTATATATGATTTTGAGCAGCGCCAACAAGAGTTTAGCCAGCTTAAATCGAGCTTAGAGCAGCTTCAACAAAAGACCCTTCAGCAACAAAATGAGTGGCAGCAAAAGCAACAAGCATGGCAGCAGAAAGTGGCTAGCCTGAATAATCAACAGGCGGAGTTGGTTCAAGCTCAAGCCCAAATTACCACTATGAATGAGGAATTGGCTAACCTGACCGAGCAATTGGCGGCCGCTAACACGCAATTAGAGCAAGTCGTTCCCGAGCAACAATTGCTCGTGCTTAAACAGCAATTTGATACCTTAATGGCGGAAAATGAAGCGCTTAAAGCCAGTGTCGATACCGAAACTGCCGATAAAGCCCAGTTGATAATGGCGCTCGCCGATGCAAAATCTGAGATAGCACGCTTAGACCAACAAATTGCGACAGCCGATGCGCGCATTAATGAACTTAGTCTTAGTTTGGAATTAGACCCTGTCACCAGCCCCGCGCCTAAACTAGAGGTGAAAGTAGACTCTCCAGCCGTTGTGGTACTCAGTGAAGGCGATAATATCAGTGATGCTAATCAAGCTGGTCAACTGGTTACGGATGCTCCAGTTGAAGCCACGATTAGTCCTTCAATTGAGCCACTTAATCAACCGCTCAACGAGTCCCTCAATGAGTCCCTCAATGAGTCGCAGCAGATCGAGCAGCCATCAGATACCGACGCAGTTCTGGATAACGCTGCAGCCGCTGAGATTAGCGAGGCTTCAACGAATTAATCCTAAACATTGAGCTCTAACTCTTTAAGTTTGCGGGTGAGGGTATTTCGGCCCCAGCCGAGCAAGCGAGCCGCTTCTTGTTTGTGACCATGAGTGTGCGCTAACGCAGCGGTTAACATAATGCGCTCAACTTCGGGAACCGTATTGGCTAGTATATCCACTTGCCCTGCAGTCAATTGCTGCTCTGTCCAAGCCTGCAATTGCTGCTGCCAAGTCTGCTGACTTGCTGGCGCAGCCTCATGATGGCTGGGTGTTTGCAGTAGCTCAGGTGGTAGATCGCTCAGCAGCACCTCTTGGCCGCTGGCCATCACGGTTAACCAGCGACACACGTTCTCCAATTGTCTCACGTTGCCGGGCCAGTTTAGCTGGGTCAAATACTCTTGCACCTTTGGATGTAAGCTCTTCGTTTCTACCGCAAGCTCTTTTGCTGCCAACACTAAGAAGTGATTGGCCAACTTGACGATGTCTTCACGACGCTCGTTGAGTGAAGGGATATGAATGCGAATAACGTTCAAACGATGGAAAAGATCTTCACGAAAATCTCCAGCCGCTACCTTTTGCTCAAGGTTTTGATGGGTAGCAGCGATAATGCGCACATCAACCTTGACCGAGGCGTGCCCACCGACACGATAAAATTGGCCGTCGGCGAGTACCCGCAGCAAGCGAGTTTGGATATCAAGGGGCATATCGCCAATTTCATCAAGGAATAAGGTGCCGCCGTTGGCTTGTTCAAACCGGCCTTGACGCACCGCATTCGCGCCGGTAAACGCCCCTTTCTCATGGCCAAATAATTCGGATTCAATCAAATCTTTCGGGATCGCCGCCATGTTTAACGCGATAAAGGGGTTTTCTTTACGTGGGCTGTGCTTGTGCAGCGCATGAGCCACTAGCTCTTTACCCGTACCGGATTGACCATTGATTAGCACACTGATACTCGAGCGTGATAGGCGACCAATGGCGCGAAACACTTCTTGCATGGCTGGCGCTTCACCTATGATTTCCGGTGCCGGCGAGCTAGGTAAAACCGGTGCCTTGCTGGCCTTGGTTTCTTTGGCGTGGATCAGGGCTCGTTCGACTAAAGCGACCGATTCATCAATATCAAAAGGTTTTGGCAAATATTCAAAAGCACCCGCTTGGTAGGCATTGACCGCACTATCCAGATCAGAATGGGCGGTCATGATCACCACTGGGATATCGGGGAAATCTTGCTGCACTTGTTGCATTAAGGCAATGCCATCAATGCCTGGCATGCGGATATCGGAAATGATCACGTCGGGTTGCTCTAGCGCCAATTGTTGCCACATCAATTCACCATCAGCAAAGCTTTGGGTTTTAATGCCTGAAGGAGCAAGGGCTTTTTCTAGCACCCAGCGAATGGAACTATCGTCATCGACAATCCAGACTTTATTAGCCATGTAGTTACTTCCTCAGTGGTAATTGAATTACAAACTCGGTGTGAGTTGGCCAACTGTTACATTCGATTCGGCCTTTATGTTGATTAATTAGATTTTGTGCAATTGACAAGCCGAGCCCAGTGCCGCCTTCTCGCCCTGTCACCATAGGATAAAACAGCGTGTCCTTTAGCTCATTTGGAATACCCGGACCATTGTCGATAATGCGAATTTCGGCAGCTAAACGAAAGCGTTGACCATGTATGGTGACCTGAAAAACCGTGCGCGTGATGATTTTAATTTCGGCATTTTCGGTTTCAGCAAGGGCTTGAATCGCATTTTGAATGATGTTCAAAAAGGCTTGCTGCATTTGCTCTTGCTGCATTTCAAAATCAGGAATACTGGGATCGTAATCTACCTTGATCTTGATATTGTCACCCTTGGTGAGCTCAACCAGTTTACGTACTTTTTCTAACACACTATGAATATTGTGGATCTCTTGCCGACCCGGGCGCTGCGGCCCTAATAGGCGATCGACTAAGTTACGTAAACGATCGGCCTGTTCAATAATGATTTCGGTAAACTCTTTTAAATCAGGTGATGGCAGCTGCTTTTCGAGTAATTGTGCGGCACCACGTAAGCCGCCAAGGGGATTCTTAATCTCATGGGCGAGGCCGCGAACCAGCTCTTTGGCTGCTTGCTGCTGGGCATGCTGGTAAATTTCTTGGCTGATTTTTTTCTGTTGATCAATTTGGCGCATCTCAACCAAGGCATACACTAAGCCTGCTTGAAAAAAAGGCGTCGCGGTAAGCTCTACTAACACCGCTTGCCCATCAATCACTAAGGTGACTTCGTTATCGGTAAAACCATGACCCGAATGCAAGGTTTTTTGGATCAGGGCAAAATTTAACGAGGTATGTTCCAGTAACTGATCAAAGCGCAGACCCGTTAGCCGCTTTACGCTCTGTGCCAATAACTGTTCCGCTGCGGGATTGGCATAACTGATTTTTAAGGTTTCATCGAGTAAAAAAACAGCAGAAACCAGATGCTCTAGAACAGACTCGGCATGAGGATATGGTTGCAAGTGATCACCTATATTTTCATTGCATCATTTTGGTGCATTAGCCTAAATCAACTATCGCTCAGCACCAGAAAATAGCGGTGAAAAGGTGAGCGAGATCTATCTAACTGATGCTCGGCGTAAATGTACGGTTATAATTTCAGATGATGCAATTATCTTGCCGTTTTTATCAATAAGTTGAACTTGCAGGTTGTGACTACCGCGATCTATGTTGGTAACCAGTAATGTTGGGCTTTGGTGCTTTTCCCCCACCGGCGTACCGTCGACAAGCAACTGTAAAGTTTGGCCATCTTCAAGAGCTGGCTTGACCTCAACATTAACGCTAATTGTACCGTTGTTGTCGTAAAGGGTGCTGTCATGAACCGGTGATGTGATACTCGCTGTATATTTAGTGTTTGATTTCTCTGCCACTGGTTTTGACTTATTGGACGTCGCTACCGGTGCGGCTGGAACCTTATGGCTGGGTGAGACCTGGATACTGATTTTCTCCGCCCCTGCTACTTTTTTATCTGAGAAATGCACAGTGCCGTTTTTATCGACCCAGCGATAAACCGTATCTGTTTGAGTCGCGCTAAGGCTAAGCGCGTAAAATCCAAGCAACAAAAATAAGTATTTCATGACCGCATCCTTTCTACTGGCAATACAGTTTGTCTGATGCACTAAAAGATGGCAAGCGGCCAGTTGATACAAATGTGACTAATACATAAAAATAGTTGAGTAGGCATAAAAAAACCCGCTAAAAGCGGGTTTTTATGCATATTACTTGGCGTTTACCAAATACAGCTCTGACAATTAAACAGAGTAGTATTTTAGGTATTCTAGTGGGTGAACCGCCATGTTAACTTCTTCGTGCTCTGCACCTTTAAGCGCGATGTAAGCGTCGATGAAGTCATCAGAGTATACGCCGCCAGCAGTTAAGAACTCACGGTCAGCATCTAGAGCTTCTAGTGCGTCTTTTAGTGAGTAAGCAACTTGTGGGATTGCTTTTGCTTCTTCAGCTGGTAGGTCGTATAGATCTTTGTCCATTGCATCGCCAGGGTGGATCTTGTTCTTGATACCGTCAAGACCAGCCATTAGTAGCGCAGAGAACGCTAGGTATGGGTTAGCTGATGGGTCAGGGAAGCGAACTTCGATACGACGTGCTTTTGGAGATGGTACCACTGGGATACGGATAGAAGCACTACGGTTACGAGCTGAGTAAGCTAGCATTACAGGCGCTTCAAAGCCAGGTACTAGACGCTTGTACGAGTTAGTAGAAGCGTTAGTGAAAGCGTTTAGTGCGCGAGCGTGCTTGATGATACCACCGATGTAGTAAAGTGCAGTTTCAGATAGACCGCCGTACAAATCACCAGCAAACAAGTTCTTACCGTCTTTTTGTAGAGACTGGTGAACGTGCATACCGCTACCGTTGTCGCCTACTAGTGGCTTAGGCATGAAAGTGGCTGTTTTACCGTAAGCGTGCGCTACGTTATGAACAACATACTTGTAGATTTGGATTTCGTCAGCTTTTGGTACAAGCGTGTTAAAACGACAAGCAATTTCGTTTTGACCCGCAGTAGCAACTTCGTGGTGATGCGCTTCTACTACTAGGCCCATCTCTTCCATTACTAGACACATTGCAGAGCGAATGTCGTGTGAAGAGTCAACTGGAGCTACTGGGAAGTAACCACCTTTAACGCCTGGACGGTGACCTGTGTTACCGTCTTCGTATTCTTTACCTGTGTTCCAAGCTGCTTCTTTGTCGTCAACGTGGTAGAAAACGTTACCCATGTTGTTGCCGAAACGAACGTCGTCAAATAGGAAGAATTCTGGCTCTGGACCGATGAATACTTGGTCAGCAATGCCTTCGCTACGCATGAAGTCTTCAGCGCGACGAGCGATAGAGCGAGGGTCACGGTCGTAACCTTGCATTGTATCAGGTTCTAGAATGTCACAACGGATGTTTAGCGTTGTTTCATCAGTGAAAGGGTCGATTACAGCAGTTGATGTGTCAGGCATCATTACCATGTCTGATTTTTCAATGCCTTTCCAACCTGCGATTGAAGAGCCGTCGAACATCTTACCTTCAGTGAAGAAGTCTTCGTTTACTTGATGAGACGGGATAGAGATGTGTTGCTCTTTACCACGTGTATCAGTGAAACGTAAATCAACGAATTTAACATCATGCTCTTTGATTAGAGCTAAAACGCTTTCTGCGGACATGCTTTATAACCTCCGGTGTCATCAAAAATGATGGCTTGTGTAAATAGACAAAATAAACTGGTTTTGCTTAATGCTAAAAGCGTGCCAAATTTGTCATCCCTTGCAAATAGGGCTTCAACGTGTTTGTTGCAGCCGAATTTTGTCATCTTTTGCTCTAATTTGGTGCAGCCATGGATCTTTGTGGTGCAAACATCGCTGCAGCCCATTGAGGCCGGTTATTAATAGCAGATGGGGCTCTTTTGAGCAATTATTCACCGCTGATCCTAGCGATAAATTATTTAAAAATTATGAAAATAGAGCCTTAGTAGTCACTTAATTTGATGACTATTTTTAGCGTCAATAGGCCTTGTTGCTGCTATATTTTTTGTTTATGGATTACCATAAATGCAAATATTATGGCTGCGCTCTGCGGCGCGACGACGAAAAATTCAACAATTTGGCTGGAATTTCGAGGTGATTTTGCCAAGTGGTGAAATGTGATCGCATTAAAACTATTTTATTTGACAATTGATCTATACAATAACGCCGAATTTTTATCCAAACCAATTTTGAGGCACTAAGCTGTGTTAGAAAAATTAAGAAATATTGCAATCATTGCGCACGTTGACCACGGTAAGACAACACTGGTTGATAAACTGCTGCAACAGTCTGGCACACTAGTGAGCCGTGGTGACGCTGAAGAGCGTGTAATGGATTCCAACGATCTTGAAAAAGAGCGTGGTATTACCATCCTAGCTAAAAACACCGCGATTGAATGGAACGATTACCACATCAACATCGTAGACACCCCAGGACACGCCGATTTCGGTGGTGAAGTAGAACGTATCCTGTCTATGGTTGACTCGGTATTGCTATTGGTTGATGCAGCTGATGGCCCGATGCCTCAAACACGCTTTGTAACTCAAAAAGCTTTTGCTCAAGGTTTAAAGCCAATCGTTGTAATCAACAAAGTTGATAAGCCAAGCGCGCGTCCTGACTGGGTAATGGATCAAGTATTTGATTTATTCGATAACCTAGGTGCAACCGACGACCAACTAGACTTTAAAGTAGTTTATGCTTCTGCATTAAACGGTTTTGCAACCATGGATTTAGACACTCCGTCTGAAAACATGGAACCGTTATTCCAAGCTATCGTAGATAACGTAGCTGCGCCGGATGCCGATCCTGAAGGTCCATTCCAGATGCAAATTTCACAGCTAGACTACAACTCATACGTGGGTGTAATCGGTGTGGGTCGTGTCTCTCGCGGTAAAGTGAAAGTTAACCAACAAGTGACCATCGTTGGCGCCGACGGTAAGAAGCGTAACGGTAAAGTAGGCCAAGTACTGGGTTACTTGGGTCTAGAGCGTCACGATGTTGAAGAAGCGAAAGCGGGTGACATCATTGCGGTTTCTGGTTTAGGTGAGCTAAAAATCTCTGACACCATTTGTGACCAAAACAACGTTGAAGCACTCCCTGCGTTATCGGTTGACGAGCCAACCGTAACCGTGACTTTCCAAGTAAACAACTCACCGTTTGCCGGTCAAGAAGGTAAATACGTCACGTCACGTAACATTCTTGAGCGTTTAGAAAAAGAATTAGTACACAACGTGGCTCTACGTGTTGAAGAAACCGACGATCCAGATAAATTCCGCGTATCTGGCCGTGGTGAGCTTCACCTAGGTATCTTGATTGAAAACATGCGTCGTGAAGGTTATGAGCTTGCGGTATCACGCCCTGAGGTTATTACTCGCATCGTTGATGGCCAGTTAGAAGAACCTTATGAAACAGTGACCATCGACGTTGAAGAAGAGCATCAAGGCTCTATCATGGAGCAACTTGGTCTACGTAAAGGTGAAATGACCGACATGTCTCCAGATGGCAAAGGCCGTATTCGTATGGACTTTATCATCCCAAGTCGTGGCTTGATTGGTTTCCAAACCGAGTTTATGACTTTAACTTCTGGCTCAGGTTTGATTTACCACACCTTCTCTCATTACGGCCCACACAAAGGCGGTGAGATTGGTCAACGTAAAAACGGCGTGCTAATTGCTAACGCAACAGGTAAAGCCCTAACTAACGCGCTATTCAACCTACAAGAGCGTGGCCGTATGATGGTTGAGCACGGCACCGAAGTTTACGAAGGTATGGTTATCGGTATCCACAGCCGTGACAACGACCTAACGGTAAACGCGCTTAAAGGTAAGCAGTTAACTAACGTACGTGCATCGGGTACCGATGAAGCGCAAGTGTTAACGCCGCCAATTAAGATGACGCTTGAGCAAGCGATGGAATTTATCGACAACGATGAATTGGTTGAGGTAACACCACAATCTATCCGTATTCGTAAGCGTTACCTAACCGAGAATGAGCGTAAGCGCATGTCTCGTGCACCAAAAGATGCATAATTAAGCAGCTTTAGCGGTAACAAAAAAGCCAGCAAATTTGCTGGCTTTTTTTATGCTTGATTGGCGACTAAGCGGGTTTACGCTGAGCTAATTTGGTTTTCTGATATTGTTTAGCTGAGTCACTTATCTTGCCGCTGTTCCCCGTTTCTAACCACTTTTTAATGCGCCCAGCATCACCAACGGGTGTGCGTTTACCGTAAGAATCTAGCATTACCATGACTGTTTGTTTGCCTTGTAATTTGGCGACCATCACCAAACAGCGTCCCGCTTCATTTAGGAAGCCGGTTTTACTTAGCCCGACATCCCATTTATCACCTCTCACCAATATGTTGGTGTTGGTAAAGCCAAGTACATAATTTGGCTTAGTAAAATTAGCGGTATGGGTGGCTGTGGTACTGTATTTACGGATCAAAGGATAGTTATAAGCCGCGGTGACCAGACGGCTTAAATCGCGCGCGGTAGAGCGGTTCATGGGCGACAGTCCTGTTGCTTCAACAAACTGAGTATGCTCCATGCCTAACATCTTGGCCTTGGCGTTCATGGCTTTCACAAAGGCGGTGTAACCGCCGGGATATGTTGCGCCCAATGCCGCAGCAGCTAGGTTTTCAGATGACATTAATGCCAAGCGTATGGCTTCACCTCGGCTTATTTGTGAGCCGGTGCGGATCCGTGAATGGCCATATTCAATGAGGGCGCGGTGATTCTTGGTAAAGGTAATTTTTTCGCTCAGAGACTGCCCCGAGTCTAAAATGACCATCGCGGTCATCACTTTGGTAATCGATGCAATGGGCATCAAGAGATCGGCATTTTTAGCCGCAATGGTCTTACCGGTTTTATAATCGGCAACATAAGCGCTGACCGACGCGAGTTGCAGGTTTTTTTGGCTTGGTGCGCCATAGGCAGCAGTGGCAATGAAAGTGAAACAGACAAGACAGGTCAGAAATAGATTGCGAAACAAGGGATGCGCCTCGGGAAATTAAAAAAGCAGAGCTTTTCATACTTCTTTCACGCTGACAAGTGCAAGCATCCCATGCCGAGATTTATATTTCTAACCACACAGTGAAAGCTGGGCGGTCGCTGAGTGCTTATCGCTACTGCAGCACTGCACGCTTGCCCCTAACTGAGCCAGCTTTTGGGTTAGGTCTTGATAGCCGCGATCTAGATGGTAAATCTGGTTTACTTGGGTTGTGCCCTTGGCCACTATTCCTGCCAATATTAAAGCGGCACCGGCGCGCAAATCGGTGGCTTTAACGGGCGCTCCCGATAGCGAACCCGTGCCGATGATGTAGGCACTATTGCCGCGAACCCGAATGTTGGCGCCGAGGCGGTTTAGCTCATCAACATGCTGGAAACGATCGGGATAAATCGTGTCGGTGATCTGAGCGATACCTGACAAACTGGCGCACATTGCCATCCATTGTGGTGCCAGATCGGTCGCAAATTGTGGGTAAGGGCCTGTTTTGATAGACATTGGCCGCAATGGTTTGTGCCGCGCATCAAGCGTTATCCCGTTTGGGTCGCATTCAATGTGAGCCCCGCAGTCGGTTAACTTAGCCAATAAGGCGGTTAAATGCTCAGGTATAACTTGGTTTAAGCGGACATGCCCTCGGCTCATCGCTGCCGCAATCAAATAGGTGCCAGCTTCGATGCGATCAGGGATCGCGCTGATCTCAACCGGTTTTAATTCATCTACGCCTTCGATACATAAGTTAGCACTGCCTTTACCAAAAATATTTGCCCCCATCGCGTTCAGTTGATCGATCAAGTTATCTATTTCTGGCTCGATAGCCGCATTGAATAAGCGTGTGGTACCGCTGGCTAAAACCGATGCCAGTAGCATGTTGACGGTGGCACCAACAGAGGAGGTAGCAAAGGTAAAGTCGGTACCGGTTAATCTACCGGCATAGGCGTGAATGTTACCGTGTGAAAGTTCAACCTTGGCGGCCAGCGCTTGCATGCCCGCCAAATGCAAATCTATCGGTCTTGGCCCCCACGCACAGCCGCCCGGCAAGGCGACATTGGCTCGCCCCAAGCGGGCTAATAATGGCCCTAACACATAAATAGAGGCGCGCATTTTGGTGACTAAATGGTAGGGGGCTTGATGGCCATGGCAAGCGTGGGTGTTAATAATGAGGCGCGAACCTTGATGGCTAACCTTAGCACCTAAGTAACGCAACACGTCGGCCATGGTCGCCACATCATCAAGTTGTGGCACATTGTTGATGATAGAAACCCCCTTACATAGCAAGGTTGCCGCCATCAAAGGTAACACTGCATTTTTTGCTCCGCTAATGTCGATTTGTCCTTGCAAGGCTTGATTGGCTGTTACTTGATAAAAATCACTCATGTTATTGGCTCTGGGTTAGTGAACATATTACTCATTAAAACAAATGAATCTGGCGATATCGGGGAGCAAAAGTGGCAAATTATGGCAATCTAGGTCCAGTTAATGATTGGGTGCGCGAAGGGGAGCCTAGACAGGGCGAGCCATGAATGAACAACATACAATTAACCAAGCGAACAAAGTGGAATTTTCTTATACGAAACGCCGTGAAATCATCCTTGGTAGCTTAACTGCCGCATCCCTGCGGCAGATATTCGTCTAAGAAAACACCACTAATCACTCAAAATACATTCATGGTTTTGCCCTGGGAGCCTAGAGCAGCAACAAGCTGATGATTCTTTTAAATAATAGATAATGTTCTCAAGCGATTGAGAAAATGCCATTATACTTTAACAAGGTATGGATTTTATGACGTTTCTTTGCCTTTTAAAGCGACATAATTGTTAGATTCTAGATTTGTGTTTGAACTAAAGGTGGGGGTCATGTCGACAGGGAAACAGCACTACCAACAGCAGCTTATGGCCTTAGGTCGTCATGCTTTGGCGTTTGCAATCCATGTTTATCACCGCGCAAGTGAAGATCGGGTGAAAGTCACGGCGGGTTACTTAGCTTATGTTACCTTGCTGTCTTTGGTGCCTATGCTGGCCGTGGTGTTTGCGGTGATGTCTGCTTTTCCGGTTTTTCAAGAACTGCAGGTAGTTATTGAAGACTTTGTTTATGCCAACTTTGTGCCCGCTGCGGGTGAAGCTCTCAGAGAGAATTTGACGGGTTTTATTGCTAATACCAATAAAATGACCGCCATGGGAGTGGGGGCGTTAATGGTCGTGGCGTTAATGCTGATATCGGCGATAGATCAAAACCTTAATCATATTTGGCGAGTTAAGAAAAAACGTAATCTAGCCAGTGCTTTTGCCATGTACTGGATGGTGCTTACTCTTGGACCTGTGATTGCTGGTGCCAGTATCGCCATGAGCTCTTACGTGGTGTCGATGAATTTTATTTCCGATCCCGATTTAATTACCCATGGCCAAAAAATGCTCGCATTGCTGCCTTTGGCCATTTCTACGTTGATGTTTCTAGGCGTATATACCTTAGTACCCAATACGCGAGTAAAAATCCGTCATGCAATTGTGGGCGCGATAGTCGCAGCCATTTTGTTTGAGTTATCTAAGAAGGGGTTTGCTTTTTACATTACGCAATTTCCTTCATACCAAGCCATATATGGTGCACTAGCCACCATCCCCATTTTGTTTGTTTGGGTCTATTTAAGCTGGATTATTGTTTTAGTCGGCGCAGAGCTAACGGCGGCGTTAGGTGATTACCCTGGGCTTGCTATATTGCAACAAGCGGACAATCAGCAGCAAGGCTTGGTATCATCACCAGAAGATCAGGAAGAATAATGAAAAGTCTTTATCCAAATATTCAGACCTACGCTGAACACCAATTACCTGTCAGTGAGTTACATACTCTTTATGTGGAAGAGTCGGGCAACAGGCAGGGCATTCCGGTGTTATTTATTCATGGTGGACCGGGCTCTGGATGCAGTGCCGATAGTCGCCGCTTTTTTGATCCTGAAATTTATCGCATTGTGGTGTTCGATCAACGAGGCTGTGGCCGCTCGACTCCCCATGCCAGTTTAGAAGATAACAACAGCCCTGCCTTGGTGGCGGACATTGAGAAAATCCGTGCTTTTTTGAACATCGATGCGTGGTTGTTGTTTGGTGGCTCTTGGGGGAGCACGCTGGCCTTATTGTATGCGCAAGCCTATCCAGAACGGGTATTGGGATTGATTTTAAGAGGAGTTTTCTTATCTAGGCAGCAAGACTTTGATTGGTTATATCAGGGAGATGGTGGTGCGGCGCAAGTGTTTCCTGATTCTTACCAAGAATTTGTGACACCATTAGGTCATGAACTCGCGGCGCAAGATAGGTTAGGCCAATATTATGCTTTGCTGACGTCAGATAATGAATTGGAGCGATTAGCCGCGGCTAAGGCGTGGTGTATTTGGGAAGGGCGTATCAGCACCTTGCATGCCAAAGAGGACGTTAGCGAGATTTACGGAGAGCCCCATCTTGCCCTGTCGATGGCGCGTATTTCGGCGCACTATTTTGTCAATCAAAGCTTTATTACCTCGCCCATCTTAGACAACATGGCCAAGATTGCCCATTTACCCGCGATGATTATTCATGGTCGTTATGACATGGTATGTAAGTTAGAAAATGCCACTAGCTTAGTGGCCAATTGGCCCACTGCACAGTTACAAATAGTGCCTAACGCTGGCCATAGTGCAATGGAGCAAGGTATGATTGACGCCCTCTGTAAAGCAACATCCAGCATGGCAAAAATCATATATGATCGCTCTAATTCAAAGGGTTAGCAGTGCAAGTGTCACTGTAGAACAACAAGTTACCGGTGCTATTGACCAAGGTTTATTAATTTTACTCGGGGTCGAGAAAGGCGACGATGAAGCCAAGGCCAAACGCTTATGTGAAAAGGTGTTGGCTTATCGCGTGTTTGCTGATGAGCAAGGCAAGATGAACCTAAATGTATCCCAAGTGGGCGGTAGTGTGCTGGTGGTGTCGCAATTCACTTTAGCTGCCGATACCAAAAAAGGCACCCGAGCGGGCTTTTCCCGTGGCGCGGATCCAAAGGATGCCGAACATCTTTATGATTACTTTTCCGCTTGTTGTAAAGCGGCCGGCGTCGAAACCCAAAATGGCGTGTTCGCCGCCGATATGCAAGTGCAATTAACCAATGATGGCCCAGTGACTTTTTGGCTGCAGGTATAATTCTAAGGCACAATTTTTTGTAATAAGGGGAGCTTGGCCAACGCCATGGTGCTCAATAAAGATAGCAGCAGCACAACCAAGGTGAGTGTGGGGATAGCCAGCCAGTTACTGCCAAACAAAGCGTAGTAGCCGGCCTCAATATTACGTATTGGCAGTAAAAACAGCGGATGAATAAGGTAAATGCCTAAGCTGTAGCGGGCTATCAAGCTGATCCCTTGCCTGATTTTACCTGTGATTTGCTCGGCATAAGTCTGTGCTAAGACAAAAATCATGGCCGCAATAATCGCGGTATTGAAGTTTTCATAGCCCATAAAAAAGATGGCATATTGGCCGTGATCGTGACTGAGCTGCCAAGTGCCAAACACATTAAACACCAGCATAGCACCGCCTGCCCAGAGCCACAGCCCGACATCTTCGCGATGGTCTTTATGTATCAAGTACCACCCCAGCACTAAATAACCGCTATACAGCAATAAGGGTTGGCGTAAAAAGCTGGTCACATCGAACCAATTCATTAGCGTGAGTACAAACCAAGCATACAGTAACAACTTAACCTGTTGTGAGGTCATCTTATAAAGCAAAGGGGCAAGCAAAGGAATGACAAAATAGACAGGGATAAACGAGTAAAAAAACCACAGGTGATACCAAGTCGGCTGGTTATTGGCTTGAGTTAGCGTGGATAAGGTTTGCTCAGAATGCCAGCCATTGCCATCAAAGCCCGCGATAATGGCGTAAAGCACACTCCAAATGAGAAACGGCACCACCACTTTAGCCACGCGGCGTTGCAGATAACGGTGACAATCAAAAGGCGCTTGCTGGGGAGCGAGGCTCGTAAGTAACAACGCCCCGCTGATCATAAAAAAAATCGGTACCGCCCAGCGTAACAACGCGTTATAGCTGGCAGCCGCTAGCCATTGGCTTTCGCCAACTAAGCCAAACAATTCTCGCCATGGCCCAAGCACATGGATTGCCACCACGGCGATGGTGGCAACGCAGCGTAAGAAATCAATAAAAAACAGATTAGATTTGCTTGATTGCGCCATATCCATGCTTAGTTAATTTCAATAAAAAAGTTCAAAGTCGACATTTAGCAGAAAGCAAGGTATCGACAATGAACCAACATTTCATAACCATTTAGAGAGTTAATGTCACCTAGCTAAAAAGTACTTTGTGCTTCCATGGTTTTCCGAAAAGTGTCTATCACTGTTCGTTCCACTGGAGGTAAAATACTTTCATCCAATACTAGGCAATACAGATTATCCGACTGTTTAAATACTTTCTTAAAAGGAGCACCGATGTACTCTTCCATTAACGAAATATCCGATGCGTAAATCTCACCTAAAGCATCATCCGTTATATCCCTGACAAAGAGACACATCTCTGCACTATCTCCAACTTGTATAACTTTTGGACTAGAGGTGAACAAGGTCCAATTATTCTCGTCAGCTATATTACATTTCAATACGCTAGCAACTGCACGGTTAATTTTAATGTCTTCATTCGATGAATCTATGATTCTATCAATCATTCTCGAAAATGACCGAATAGAATGAGTAATCACCTTCCCGCATATACCATAAAAATTTTCAACCAAAGGATAAGTCAAGCGATTTAGATCGCCCCCCATTGCATTGATTTGTTCACGAGCTAGATCGGGTTCGGAACCATCACCAAGAACATAAGGAGGGTGGTTATTGAGTACATTAAAATACAAACAAGCGAGCGCCAGGTTGTTACGTTGGTTGACCCCTAGCTCCGCGTGTTCCAGCTCAGAAATAATCAGCATTTTTTCGAGGTAGCTGTAGTACACCCGGTGTAGCTTTGCATGAATGGCGTAGCAGAAACCGGTGAGGTAAGACATACTTTTACCATCAGTACAATCGATCCCCTCCATCAGTGGAGCCAACTCCGCCACTACGCAGGTTAGGTCTGAATCCGAATAACGCGCAGAGAAAAAGCCCCCCTTTTTCTCCCCGTTCCTGATCTTAGATTGAATACTCAGATAGCGTTCCACTACCCTTTTTCCATCCTGATAACCGGTCTTTCTTGCATCCTGGTAAACAACTGGGACCTCTATTTCAATATCTTGATCCATCGCGGGGTGCGAAACCTTCATTTTCTCATCAAACATTAAAACCATCCTTATATCAAAGTTGAGTAGGTCCACCTACAACAAGGTTCAGAACCGCTTACCATTAATTGCAGCGGGGGCAACCGTTCGTATGGATACTGCTGTCATACTTCTTCCCGCATCTCTTGCAAAGAACCATATCCGTCCAAATACCTGTCATGCGTTTGAAATTAAAATAGATCATTTCTTTCTCCTAAAAACCAAAACAAAAAATTTTCTCTAACAATACAGAGATAAGAAGCAAGCCCAAATAAAACCAGAGCTTCTTTACTAACCATATATAGACTTATTTTTTACACAAGCGGCCAAATCAATAAAATGTGAAAAAATTAAAGTGTCCTGAAAAACGTAAAAATGAAAACAATAAGCACTCTCCTTGCGTGCAATAAATAAAGTGATTAATCCAGAGACCCGACAGCCAGTAATAACGAAGAAGGTCGGGTTGGCTATCAGGCCTCTGCAACCGGGTCATTGGGCGGTATTGACGGTGCTGATGTTTTTATTTTCCAAAAAACTAGAAAATAGTGATTAGCATCACGCTTTCTATTTGCCTGCCAATAAAAAAACACAAGGTCGCCGATTTCCCCACAAGAGCCTTATCGAACACTTTTTTTAATACCAACGGGAATAACACATGAACACTTCATACTGTTTTAGTAATCAGATCCGCGCCTTTTTGTTCTATAGCTTATCGATTTTGTTTTGGGGTGGCCTTGCGCTGGTCGCACTGAACTGGATCTCGCCGCCGTGGATGAGCCGTATCACCATGTTTGTCGAAGACAATGTACGCGGCTGGGATGAAGCTGCCTGTGAAGCCGACCAGCAAGGTTGCCTAGGCCATAAGCAAAGAGAGCTTCTGGGGCTGGAAAAGACCATGAACAGCAGTCTTCGCAAGCTAGTAAGTGAAGCAGAAAAGATGCAGCTGTTTGTATTGCAGCACCAGAAATTGGCCAGTCGTAATACCGAGTTGATCCGCGAAGGAGAATCCCTGCTGAGCCAGTTAACGCCAGAACAAACTGAAATTGACTTATGGCTGGCAGGCCGCCACTTCAGCAAAGCAGACAGTTTCAGACATCAGGTGAACTTACTGAAGCAGGAAAAAGTAGGCATAGAGCAACAACTGGCCAAGGCAGAACAGCTGCAGACACAAATGATCACCAACAGAGAAAAGCTTTTGCTGAAAAAAGGCGAATTATCACTACAGATAAAAATGATCCCGTCACAGCTTGCGCTGCTTAAATCCAGCGAAGTGCTGGTAGGATTTAGCGAAAATATCGGCCAAATTGACGGGCTGATCACGTCCAGCTACGAGCAAGTAGATGATCTTTCTAATATGATACAAACAACTCAAGACTTTATGAAATCGGAATAAACTAGTAGGCCTGAAACCATGGAAGACTTAAATAAAGCCTTTACCACTGACTGGAATGCCTTTCGCAGCAGTGCAATGAAATTAATAAAAGCCACCAGGCCAGCGAGTATGCAACAGGGCATGCCTGCAAGAGCAGTAACAGAAACCAACGAAGCAAGCACACTGATTGCCGAATGGCTGCAAAATGTGAATAGCGAAACGCCCCACTTTTTTGCCACCAATGAGGGGACAAAACGAGACGCCGACCGACTCACCAGCGAAGCCTGGCTGCTGTTTAGCCAGCTGGAGGCTCCCTTTGAAGCGGGTATCAGCAACTACCTGGAAAAAGCGAGTGAAAAACAGGCGGTCATCAATGAAGGGGCCATCACCAACACCATCAAACAGGCACTAGATAAGGCCAGAAAAGCCTGTTTTGAGCTGCAGGGTATGGACCCGGCCGTGATCATCAATATTGAGCGCTGGCCCAGAGTGTACCGCCATGTAAAAGTTGTGTTACGCCACTTTAAATACCAGTTGGACGTGCTAGATGAGGCCTTTATTGCCGAGCTGTCGGCCAGAATCAGAGCCTCTGGCGAAAAAATTGTGGTAAAGGAAAGCAGCCTGAAAGATATGATTTGCCAGTTCTACTTCTCCAAAGAAACTCAATACAGCCAGTATGAAGAGGAAGATAATCAGCTGACCGACAACGAGTTATTCGGCGAAGAGGCTTCGCTAATCAGTGCTGAAAAACCGGCTGAACTGTTCGATAAAGACGATCTGAAATACCTGACAGGTGCAGAGCTACAGATTTTTCGCCTGAAAGAGTGCCTGAATAAGCTGAAAGCTTTCAGCCCACAGCAGTTTGAATATGTATCCGCACTCTATTTTAGCGACCACAACAGCGAACGCCAGGCATATACCGAGCTGGGTGTCTCCAATACCAAATTCAGAAACCACCATAAGAAGGGGCTGCAATCCCTGCGAAACTGTGTGGAAAACAAAGGCCGTATGGCAATAGGTTATTAAGAGAGCAGACCATGAACTTACAACAACATAAAGCATTGCTGGCCGCGATTTTAAATAACCAGCAAGAAAGCCATAAATATTATATCGCCTATGAACGGCTGGAGCAGGCCCTGACCTCGGGCCCAGAGCTCAGCCAACAAGAGCAAGAGATCGTCTGGCTGTCACCTGCTACCCGGCGCAAGTTTATTCATATTAAAAAGCAGCTTGCGGCCAACGTGGAGCGCCAATGGCAAGACCAGACCTGGCAGGCCCCACAAACCGCACTGGCGGCAGGCGGGCGCGATGAAAACAGCTATACCCGTAAACTGCAGGGCTTTACCTTGGAGTTGTATCGCAATGATCTGGGGTGGGACCTGGTACTGAAAATTGCTCCTCAGGTAAGCGACACTCTAATGGCGTCTACCGAAGTATGGCTTGAAGATGATCAGGGTGAAGAGTGGATCAAAGGCATTCCCGATACCCAGGGTTACGTTTACGGTGAGTGGGAAACCGGCGATAGATCGATTGCCGACATCCTGAACAGACCCATTCAGCTCAAACATAACTAAGCCAGGAGGGATCCCGTGCCAGTAAAAGTTTTTTCTCATAAGGGAAGTAGTGCGGAAAACGAGCAGTTGATGGAGCTAGTCAACGCTTTTATTGATGGTGAAGATATGATGTCCGGAGCCTGGACAGTATTTATGCAATCAGTAGAGTTTCAGGTCTACGAAAAAGACAAGGTTGAAAGAGCTGAGATTGACTGCCTCATCTTAAGGCCCGATGCCATCATAATTGTCGATTTTAAAAACTATGCAAACTTGCAAAGCGTAACGATTGACGAATCGGACACATGGGTAGGCATTGATGAGCACAAGGAAATAGAAGTTAAAGGCGGTAACCAAGCTAATCCGTACGTGCAAGCAGAACGAACCAGAAGGCTATTTGTAGAAAAGCTACGACAAGATAAAAAAACAAAAAAATTCTTTGAGAAGCAAATACAAGACAACTGGTATAAGGGCAAAAAATGGGGCAATAACCGAATAGCAAGTATTGTCGCTTTCACTGGAACGCCAGAAATAAAGGGCCGTAAGATTACTAAACCTTGGTTTAATATTTGTCGGGGGACAGAAGATCTGCTGCAAAGGATTATAGGTATAAATGACTCGATGACCAACGTGCCCCCGCTTGCTATGGGCGAGTTAGCAAACCAACTAGGTTTCGAGCAGGAGTACCCCCTAGCAAAAGTCATTTCAGGGCGCTATATCAACGAAATATTACCGGGCTTTAAAGGGAAGCAGTTTATAACCAATTTTAATCGGCAAGAAGGTCACAGTAACAATCCCGTGGAAGAGCATAAAGCTACTAGTTCTAACACAACTAAGCAGTTTAGTGCGCTGGCAGATTGCCAGAACAAACACCAGGCGCAGCCGCAGGGGCTGGTTTATTTCCCCACAGTGGGGAAAGACAGGGCGGTACTCAACAATACCCGGGTAATTGTGTTACCTGAATCGCGCCAGGATACTCCCTTCTTTTGCCAGGCTCGCAACCACAAACACTTAAACCGGGATACCCTGGAAGCCTTTATGGGGCCAGCCAGAAGTTACGAAGGTGGCTTGGTTCCTCCGGGCATTAAGGTCGTTTATGCCGACTCCAGCTTTAATGATCACAGCTATACCTTAGGGGTTGCCGTTGCCGATCAGTTGGCCCGTCATCAACGCCTAACATCGGTAAGTGAGGCCATTATGGCCACAGGCTATGTATCGGGTGAACACGGTGAAGTCAGCGCCATTGAATACATTAATGAAAAAGCAGAGCTGCTACTGGTAAAAGGGGCCGAAAAGCAGATCCGCTGGTTCATTTACCCCGAAGCCAATGACCAGGAGCTGCGCGCAGATATTAAACAACAGCTGATCCAGCAAGGCGTGAAACTGCTGGCCATCACCGAAATCGAAGATCTGGCCGACAAGCTCTGGCGTTGCGCCCCGGAAACAGAGCTGGCCGCCTCATTGCACGCTGCCGCCCGAAGCCAATCAGCCAGTCTGGCGTCAACGGTCAGGGTGAAAAAACCATCGCGGCAATGGCAGTTTATTGGTATCGGCGCTGCAGCCTTGGGGCTGGTTGCCGCAGCTGCCCTGCTGAGCCCGGATGAACAAACCACAGCTGAGTCGGAAGCCGTCGTCACGGTGCAACAGGCTCCGCCGGCATCGAAACTGGCACCCAAAATCAACCAAGCAGCCCGCCACTACCAGCGCGATACCAGTGACTGGCAACGACTAAAAAACCTGCTTGAACTGGAAAAACAGGCCACCGAAATCGACATCAAGGCCATCGATTACGACACCACCCTAGTGCTTACGGAAGCCAGGCAATCCCTGGACAATAGCGACAGTAAGCTGAACCAGGTAAACCAGGTATTAGCCGACCAGCAAGACACCCCGGTTGTGGAATGGCAGGCCTTGATGAGCTTTAAAAACACCCTGAGCAAGCTGGACCAGCAGCGTCTGCAACAGGATGTACCGGAGAAATGGCAAACCCTCACCGATAAGGCCGCTGCCTGGCAACGTTTTGAACTGGCCGAACAGATCGACCAGGGCGATGGCTTTAACACCCAGGAGCGCCACTTTAAACGCTGGCAGTCACTAAGCCTGCCCCAGCGCACCTTGTTTGAACAGGAATACCCTGAGCAGTATCAAACGTTGCAGCAACACCGCCAGCTGAGGCTCGCAAGTGATCAGCGCCTGAGCCAGCTGCAAAGCGCCCTGCAACAGTATAAAAACAACATCTATGCCAACAATCCGGACCCCGCCGCCTGGGAAAACCTGGTTAGCAGAGCTAACAGCCTGCAAACCCTCGACAAGCAGCGGGCGACAGAAAACGCTACGATGGCCATAGCTCACGCCAAGCTAGCAAAGCAGCAACTCAGTGCCAGTGACCAGCGCATAGCGGCCATGCTGCAAAGCAGTAAAGCCTACGCCAAGCATAAAAAAGCCCAAGGCAAGGGAGACAGTCGCGCCATCTGGCGCACCATGTCTGATAAGGCCAACGCGATTCAGGCGTTGGATATCGCCCGAATGAATAGTATCGAAAAACGTTATTTTCAGTTTGCCGAAGGCCAGAAAGAAAGTACCGATAAGTTTCAGCAGAAATCTGATAACGGCGTCAAAGTCATTATGTAATAAGGAGATACACCATGTTTAAAGCAACCATAGTGGCCACCGCCGTGGCCCTGACATTAAGCACAACCGCCCTGGCTCAGGCCGATAGCACAGCGTCAGCCAGTGACGTGGACCAAAGACTGGACGCCATGGAAGGCAAGGTGGAAAACCTGGATAATAAGCTGGACCAGATTTTAACCCTGCTGGCAGCGGAAAAAGCCAACGCCCAACCCGCCACGGCAGCAGAGACTAAGCCCGCAGTCGAAGCAACAACTGAACAGGCCGAGACCATCACAGCACCAGAGAGCGAGCTGGAAGCCCTGGCAGAGCTGGAAGCTATTAGTGCTAATGAACCTAAAAACCAGGGACTGCTGATGGATGTTTATGTGCTGGATAACGTAGGAGAGTCGTTACCAGAACTGCCCAAAGGGTTTCCTGTCGCGACACTTGAACACAAAAATGGAGCTAACTTTACGTTCGGTGACCATCTGGAAGATAAGGATATAAACAAGCTCGCCTTTAACCAGAACATTGGCATCAATTATTACGGTTACATCAACATAAAAGAGCCCGGTAACTACGTTCTTTCGCAATACTATGAAGCTAATAAAGCAATCGAAGGATATAGATCTAACAGTAGATGTAAAACGACGGTAAGCCTGGAAGGAAAAAATCTGCTGAGCATTGATGAATACACAGGTTATGGTGCCACTAACAGCGAGCAAACAATGCTAAGGCTGACTTCTGGGTTTAAAAAACTCAATGTATGGCTTACCTGTATCAGCGATTACCATGACTTAAGGAAGGTAGAAGATGCCTTTAGGGGCACGAAAGTAAATATCAGTATAAAGGGCCCCTCAGACCGAAAGCTTACGGTCGTGCCCCAATCCACACTATTTCATATGTAGTCAATGTGTTTCTATAAGGGCCTTTGCCATGTTTAAACTTGCAAAATTAGTCATCGCCTCGGCCCTTTGTCTGTCAGGTCAACAGGTCTATGCAAACACCACGCCTGGTCAATTCAGTCAAACAGAGGAACTATCAGCAAGCAACATCAACAGTGGTAGGGCTGACAGCATGGATGACAAGCTGGAGCAAATTATAACCTTGCTGGCCGAGCGGCAGGCCCAGGGAGAAGCCGCTCCTGCTGTCGCCCCTTTCAAAGTAAAAAGTAGTGGATCCAGGGGCAAGCCGGGCAGAAAACCCTGAGTAGCAACCAGCCTAAAAACCCGGCGCAAGCACAAGAAGCAAAACAACAGAAGTACCATTTAGAAGCTGAAATTGATGATGTTGATGGCTACACCAATGTCAGGAGCCAGCCTTCTATCAAAGGGCAAATCATTGATAGAGTGTTGGATTGGCACGTCTTCTATACCTATCACCAGGACGGAAACTGGTGGCAGGTTAAAACCCCAAACAAAAAGATAGGCTATATGCATATTTCCAGGATCAGGTTGCTGAATTGATCCCGCAGCTAGCTCACATGCCTTGCACTGTGATTTAGCCAGCTAACAAACATTTTTGGGACCACAAAACACCAAAAGGGCTGCTGAGCTCATCGCAGTGAGCTGCATTCCTTTGTATCCCCCTGTTAGTTTTTAAATGTGATGTGTATCACACTTTGGTTGTTGTGCGTTAATAAAAAGCACCACACTCACTTTTTCCTCACAAAGTCCTCATTGCAGCGGCTTGATAAGCCCGCACTATTCTGGGGCCTGACCTCCTTACCCGAGATAGTGCGCTGTCATGCTGCTGCCCGGTATTGTATGACGCAAGCTGGTGTATAACTTCATAAGGACTATAAATGAAAAACTTACTAATTACTGCAGGTTTACTGACGATGGCACTTCCGACTCACCTTCAGGCTTCTGAAGCTGATGTGAAAGAGATCTATCGTGCCCCTTGGGCACACCCTCCTTTGGTGTTACCCAATGGCAGCATGATCAGTATTGTCGAGCATCGCAGAGCCGCTTACGACTACGTGCTTAAACTTAACTTTCTTGATGCAAGTGGACAACAGCTCAATTCGGTGATCTACGATTCTGACGATGCGGAACGTTGGGTTTCTGCCGCGCCAAGTGGTGATGTCTGGTTTTTTGATAATGCCGGTAATTTGATGAGCTGGAATGCGGCTACCCAACAGCAGTTTAAATTGCCATTACTGGCCAATGATGCCAACACTCGGGCAGTGGTAACTACTGATAATCAGCTAGTCATTTTTAACAGCTCGGAACAAAAGCTTATCAAATACAGCGCCTCGTTAACCTCTGAAGACAGTCTCGCTTATGCCAGCTGTGTGGCCAACCTCGGATATTTCACCTGTCAGGACACCGACGGTAATACTGAATATGTAGATGCCAACACCTTTAGCGTGTATGCCGATAACACATCCTTTGTTGAAATCCAAAAACAACATATTGTCACCACAGATGACAGCCAGGTGATCACCATTAAAGATCAAAGTGGTAACACCTTGTTTTCACGTTTGGTAGTTAATGCGCCATTACTTAACGTAGTGACGTCAGATAGTCATATTGCCTTGCTTTACCCTGATGGCAATAAAAAGCGGCTGGTATTAGTTGATTGGGATGGCACAGTGTTGATCGACACTAGTGAAATAGTTGCCGACAATCTGATGGCATTTCATCCAAGTGGCTATCTGATGTGGGGGAACTGGAAAACACATTTTTTATTCAAAGTGGAAGGCCTTAGGATGAGCAGCTTTAGTGGTTTTGATTACTTAGCAAGCAATAACCCACAGCTGATAAATGGCTATGACATTGTTCCAACAGATTATAATGGTTCACCATCAGATAATACTTCACCGGATATTCCAAAGGATGACAACTTGATGGATATACCAACAGATGACACAAAAGATGAGCTGAGCACTGAACCTGAGGCTAATGTCAGCAATACAAAGGGCGGCGGCGGTAGCTCAACCCCTTTTGCCTTACTGTCATTACTCGGTTTAGTGTTATTACGTAAATTTAAGTTGGCGTAACGTATTAACTGAAGTCAGCAGCAGTTTGCTGGCTTCAGTAGAATTATATAACACGAGCAACAACGCCTATATAGGCCAAGTTTGGCTCACTTGCGGAATACACTCTTAAATGACTTGATCGATTTCACAAAACCACTCTCATATATAAATATGATGTTTTTTTAATGATAAATTGTTGTCAAAGGAGAGAATCCGATGAATAAGATACTGGTGCTTAGCCTATTCGTAAGCTTGCTAACAAATCAGGCCGTGGCTGCAACCATGAACGCCTATAAGAAGGTGACGATAGACAACACTCAGGTGTTTAGTCTCGATCAGTTCCCTTATAAAAACTACTTTGTCTGTATTCGAAAATGGGAAAACGGCGAGGGATTTTCTGATTACCTTCAACAAGATCGGCTGTTTCAGCAAGCGCTACGAAAAACCGCAGGGGAAGCTGCCGCTCGGCTCTATCGTTACCTGAATGAGCAGCCGGCCAAAGAAAACATAGCGGCAACGGCAGTTAAAAACGGCTCATTCTTCCAAAAAGAACAGTTCCCCTTCATCAATGACCAGCGTTATGACTACAGCTGGCACTATTTAACGCCTCGAAAATCCAATTATCAGTACGCTACCCAGACTAGAGGTATGTTTAAAGAACGGTTTGACTTTAAAACCGAGAGGGGTCGCCATTGGGTCGTTATAGAGCCAACCTTTTTCCGCCGCAGTTCAGACTATGAGGTAAAAGAGGACAAGCGCTTCTCCGGACTGTTTATTCTGCTCTCGGTAAATGAAAAATCCATCAAACAGGCCAGATCAGAGCAAGCGGTTTACCAACAGGCTTACCAGCAGGCCAAAGCTTATTACTTTGCTGCTGACCCAAACAAATGCAGTGAACGCTAATTTTTGAGCAAGGAATAAATAATGAAACTAAGAACCATGAGTGCCGTACTAGCATTTTCCTTAACTTTGGCCGCTTGTGGTAAGGAAAGTGTAGGTGGTGATAAAAGTGTTAATAGCGAGGCTGAGGCCCCTACAGCGGAGCATCCTCAGGAGGTTTTCTGGTCAAAAAAAGAGCGCTATACTCGGGAAAGAAAGTTAGTTTTTAATTATGACGAGCTGATCAAAAAAAAATACCTTTCAACCTCAAACAAATTTGTCGATATTACCTATACCGTCAACGATTCAATACTATATATCAAGTATGATGATTCATCGCTAACAGATGCATATAACATTGAGATAGTTAACAATAAGTGTTTTATGTTATCGCGCTCTGAACAATCAGATATTTATAG
>NZ_JBKFDK010000027.1:0-59726 GCF_046452435.1 Motilimonas thetidivivens | reverse complement strand
ACGTCATGCCATTTGGTGAGTGCAGCAAAGTGCCTGTCCTGTTTTTTTCGTTTTTTTCGTTTTTCGTTTTTTTGCCTTTGTTCTTATGACATAGTTTGGTTTAAATTACAGTATAAACAAAGCTTAAGTGAATTGTGTTATCCGCTAATAACACTATCACTAACGCTGATAACTTAATGAAATTCGAGCGAACAGTTAGCTAGGCTGCTAACCTGCCATGACTGGCTTGCTAGAGAGCGTAAAACATATGTCGACACTTAAAATAGAGTTTGTAGAAACCGCCAGTGGCCCGTGCTTTTGGGTATACGAATATGGCTACCGCGAGGTACGAAAATTAAGAGATATTAAATTAACCACCACTGAAATAGCATTGATGACCAGCTTATTTAGCGGCAGTGTAACTAGCGAACAGATATGCCAGCAGTTACAACAGCTAGATAACCGTATCCGACTAGCTAAAGCATTTGATCTGATAAAACATCATTTCAGTCGCTTTAAAGATCCACTGTTTATCGACTTCTTTATTGCCTTGTACACCTTTGATGATGTGGTGCAGTTTATGGATGAATGCTGGGGTGGCTATTGGGATCGTCCGCTGGTGCAAAATAAACGCCTTAGCACAGCACAGATTGAAACGATCTATGACAAGTTAAAAGATCACTATCCCGAAGACCCTTATCATTCTGCGTTAGATTTTTACGCAAAATTGCCTGCTTGCCCCGCGTATATCTTAGAAGCGCTGTTAAAGTACGATAAAAAATCGATACGGCGCGATGTGGCAAGACATAAACATATTAACCAAAACACCATGAACTTTTTTATCAACTCTAGAAGAAAAGCCGAAAGACTATTTTTATTGCAATCCAAGTGGATTAGCCAAGAAGCACTATTGGCACTGGCGCAGGATAGCAACCCCGAGGTTGCCGAGGTGGCTAATTACCTATTACAACAGCGTTCACCCACCAGCGAAATCTCATAACACTATTAAGCCGTTGGATTAACAAAAAGTAACAGGACCCCATCTTTTTCCTCAGGTGAGGCGCTAGAGTTATCGCAGCATGACTGCTGCTCCTACCAGTCCCACACATCTACCCACCTTGCCATTTGGTTCGCAGCACCTACCCGAATGTGGGGTTTTATGCTGTAATGCCCAGCTTTAGATAGGCGACAAGGAATTCAAATGGCTCAGTTACCGGATTACTCACTACTTACCCAGCAAGCCCAAGCTTTAATTGCGGGCGAATCGGATCTTATCGCGAACCTTGCCAATATCAGTGCCTTATTAAATATGCACCTTGAGGAAATTAATTGGATTGGGTTTTATCTGTTGAAACAAGATCAGCTGGTGCTTGGCCCATTTCAAGGCAAGGTGGCTTGTGTGCGTATCGACTTAGACAAAGGCGTGTGCGGTAAAGCATTTAGCACTAACTCTATTCAACGCATTGCCGATGTTCACGCCTTTCCCGGCCATATTGCCTGTGATGCGGCTAGCCAATCTGAAATCGTGCTGCCGATTAATGTTAATGGTCGCACCGTTGCCGTGCTGGATATTGATAGCCCACACTTAGATCGCTTTAGCGCCGCGGATGAAGCGGGCTTGGCGCAATTGGTTGCGGGAATCGAAAACCAATTGGGCTTTGCGGGTTAACGCCATTATCCGCCAAACAACTTGGCTAAAATTTAACCTTGATTTGACCATCCCTTGTAGCCATGTCAACTCAACAAGTTGGCATGCATTTCAGCAATTAAATATCTCTCTTCATCGCAAAAAAAGTCATTACTGAGCAGCTACATACTATCCCTAATAGTATTTCATTAGCTTTGCGCTATATTGACTCTCACCAATGAGCAAGAAGGATAAAACGATGATCTACTTAGCTGCATGGATGTTATTTATCGGAATGACGGTGGCCTTTGTTAAGGGCGCACAATAATTCCTGTTACGGATGACTATAAGGCGGCCAAGCCGCCTTATTTGATATCAGCGATAATCGGTTTTTACCAAGGCAACTGTTCGCCGTTGGTATGCCAAAAACCGCCGCTATTTTCGAGGGTGAGTTGATCTAACACTTGCTTCAATCCCAATGCCGACTGCTCTGGACTAATCAAGCCACCAAAGCCAACCATCCGCGTTTTCACCCAACCGGGATGCAATTGCGCCACGGCAATGCCCTGCTGTTTTAAATCTTGCGCTAACGATTTACCGATGGCATTGAGCGCCGCCTTAGAAGCACGATAACCATAGCGACCACCGGAGTCATTATCGGCAATCGAGCCCATCCGACTGGTAATATTGCCTATCTTGCTGCCCCGAACGAGATTACCCAAAAGCGCCTCGGTGACGCGCAGCGGAGCATAAGCATTGATTTCCATCTGCCTGCGCATGCTGTCAAAATCTATCTGGCCTAAGACTTCATTCGCCAATAATCCCGCATTATTGATCAACAGATCGATTTGTTGACCTTGTAATTGCGCCGCTAGCCGCGCGACATCTTGATCTGAAGTCACGTCGATGTCACTGATCACCTGGGTTGCAATCGCATCCAGCTCAGCCGAGCTTTGGCGACAAATTCCAATCACTTGCCAGCCCGCCTGATGATAAAGCTCGGCTAACGCTAATCCGATGCCACGATTGGCTCCGGTTATTGCTAATGTGTTGTTCATACGTTGGATTCCTCTATTGTCACTGTATGACTATATCAATCTAGGCTAAGGTATGAAGACCAACCTAATCACAGTGAGCCAAACATGTCTGATATTTTTATCGCCGATGACGCTAAACCACGTTGTCACTGGTGCTCCGGCGTCGCCGAGTTTATTCCTTACCATGATCAGGAATGGGGCTTTCCGGTTGCCGATGACCAGCGTTTGTTTGAGAAAATTTGTCTAGAAAGTTTTCAGTCTGGGTTAAGCTGGCGCACCATCTTAAATAAACGCGAGCATTTTCGCGCGGCATTCGCTCAGTTTGATTTTAATCGCGTTGCCCAATTTGATCAGCAAGACGTCAGCCGTTTATTGCAAGATTCTGGCATAGTGCGCCATCGCGGTAAGATTGAAGCTGTCATCAATAACGCCAAACGCGCCCAAGAGCTGGTTGCCGAGGCAGGCTCACTGGCGGCCTTTTTTTGGCAGTTTGAATCTAAAGATAGTGCGCATTACCCACCGCAAAGTCGTACCACCACGCCCGAATCTGTCGCGCTGGCGAAGGCATTAAAAAAGCGCGGTTGGAAATTCGTGGGCCCCACTACCGCATTTGCCTTTATGCAGGCCATGGGCTTGATTAACGATCATAGCCTTGAATGCCATAGCCGCACGGCCGTTGATCAAGCCAGAGCCCAATTTTCGCCACCCAGCTTAAATGACTAGTATTCTAGGTTGTTATTGGCGACTTCGATAAGCTCATCGGGCACTTCCGCAAGGCGTTGGCGCTGCTTGAATTGCTCGATCAATTCCCTGTCGCGCTTGGCAAAGTAGATATCTTCTTCGGCTCGCTCTTTGCGTTTAAGCTGTTCAACAAAATCAGCCATCTTGCTCACCTTTATATCCAGTACGACTGATTCAAGTATAGTTGAAGGTGCCTAGAGTGCGCTTAAGGTTGGTGCTCACCTTCATCCGCTTGAGTAGCCAAATGAGCCTGTCCAAACTGATGATAAACAAACAGTACACTTATCACTAATAAACTGGCGTGAACGGGCCAACCTAAAGCCACATTTAACACCGCTACGGTCGATTCCGAGATTGGGTATTGCCACCATAAAATCAGTGCTTTGATACTGTAACCTAACACCCAAATAGCACTGGCTTGCTGCCACACGCGCCGATAGGCAGCGGTTTTACTAAAAGACCAGTTCAACAAATCCGGCTGCCCAGCTTCGGCAAATAATTGCGGGATCGGTTTACCTAGGATGGCAAACACCATAAATATCAGCACCGACTGCACTGCCCCTAGCACCATTTTGAAATAGACCAAATCCACCAGCCAAGCCGCAGGCGCTAAGGTCACTATGACCACCTCAACTAAACCAAATAGCGCAAAGGCCAAGGCGAGATAGCCCAAAGATTTCAACACTAAGCTGATACCTAAACCATAAAGCCCAGTGATCAGCACCGCAGCGCTAAGTCCCAGATAGCGATACACCACCACATAAAGCATCGCGGGCACTATCATCGACAACATCGCCGAGCGATTAAACAGTAAGCTCAGGATTAAATTCACGGGATTATTACGCATCTTACTTGGCACCAAATGACTCATTTGAGTTAAACCTAACATCATAAAAAAGAAATAGCCTGTACTCGATCATGTTCAGCTTAAATCCCTAACATTTAGAGGTATTAATGGCATAAAAGTCTAGCTAAAATCAGCTTATACAGAACTCGTTATCAGGCATATCTCTCACCATGAGCCAAAACTCCTACGATATAAAATGTCGCTTTATCATTAAGCTGGGCAAGGCATTACACCAATTCGGAACGCCCGCGTATCGCCTAGAGGCTCATCTAAAAAGTGTTGCTGAAACCATGGGATTGCAAGGCTCATTTTTGGTCACGCCGACCTCCCTTACCTTTGTGTTATGGCAACCTACCGATAACCCCGATGATCAACCCATCGAAAGCACCCATATTGTGCGGGTAAAACCCGGTGAGATTGATTTAGGCAGCTTGGCTCGCACCAATGATTTAGTGCAACAAGTGCAAACAACCGATATGAACCTCACGCAAGCGCTGATTCGCCTAAAAGAAATACAAAATAAGCCCAACCCTTACCACCAATTTTGGGTCGCTCTTGCCTATGCCGCCAGTGGCGGGGCTTTTGCTATGTTGATGTCGAGTAATTGGCCGACCACCCTTTGGTCAGCAGTGCTTAGCCTAGTGGTTTACTTTTTTGTGCTGCGCGCTGAGTATTCACGTCGCGTTGCAGATTCACTTGAACCACTGGTGGCGCTTTCTGCAGCGTTTTTGGCCATGGGCATCGCTACATTTGAAACACAGCTAAATGTCTCGGTCGCAGTGTTATCCGCCATTATTATTTTTATTCCGGGTTTATCCCTTACCATGGCACTCAGTGAATTAGCCTCCCGCGAACTGGTGTCTGGCACGGCGCGTTTAATGGACGCCAGCATGGTGTTATTTAAACTCTACTTTGGTGCGGTGCTCGGCATGGCCATCGGCGCTATTTGCTGGGGCCAAGCGCTTCATCCAAGCCCAGAGGTAATGCCATTTTGGGTTAAGTGGCTCGGCGTTTTGTTACTCTCAGCAGGCCTTGCCGTGGTGTTTAAAGTACGCAAAAAAGACATCATTTGGGGCATCTTAGCGGGGTTTGTCGCTTACGCGGCCAGCTTGTTGGGCAGTTTGTATTTAGGTGAAGCCCTAGGCCCCTTTATCGGTGCCTTTGCCGTCGGTATTTACGCCAACCTGTATGCGCGCTGGACCAAGTCACCTGCCTCTGTGGTTTTACTGCAAGGTATCGTGTTACTGGTGCCCGGCAGTAAAACCTATATCAGCTTAAACAGCCTGGTATTAGGTGAATCCATAGTGAACGTGCCCAACCTAGGCTCGCAAACCTTTTTGATTTTTATGTCCTTGGTAGCAGGCTTGGTATTTGCCAATGTGGCTATTCCACCAAAAAGCACGCTGTAGAGAGATTCCGCTAAAAAAAGGCCATCTGCTTGACAGGTGGCCTTTGTACACTGATGAATGAATTAGTTTAACTGTTGCCAAACCCCCCAAGTATTAGAAAGGTCAGGCTGAACGCCCTTGGTCCACCATCTAGCTTGAAACTTAACTCCCGAATAGACCACAATATCACCTGCGCTATAGGCTTTATTTGCCTGCCACGCTAGAGTATCAGGCTCGTTTGGGTCAACACTGGTATCACAGGCAATTTGATCCCAAAACCATGAATTGGCTTTCGGCGCTTCCCACAAACTGGGGTTATTTTTAGCTTGATAACAGCTGCCTTGATACGCAACGATCTCACCGTTCTTGACTAAGGTTTTACCAAGCACAAATTCAGGCCAGTTCGGCTCTACATTCTTGGCCTTAATCACTATTTCAATGGTGGCGATATTTGACGCCACACCGTCATTATCGAGCACCAGATACGTAATTCGATCGCTGGCTTGAGCCTGGTCTGTTGCTTTATATGTCAACACACCCCGAGCATTAACGCTGACGGTACCAAATCTAGGCTGTTGTTGGATAACAATGGAGTCCAGTTTTAAGGAGCCATCTTGGTCTACATCATTACTAAGCGGGGCAATTTCCGTTGCCTCACCTGCCACCACTTCAACCTGATCATTAACGGCCACAGGAGCTTTATTATTCGCCAATACAGTCACTGTAACCGTATCTTTCCCTTGGAAGCCCTCATTGTCTTTCACCAACAGTTTTACTTCAAAAACCTGACTTTGCTCTCTATCGGCTAATGCTGGAGCAATCAAGAAAGCTCTAGATTCCTGATTTTTTTCAATACTTAATCCATTCGCCGACCACTGATAAGAGGCTAGTTCACCTAATCTATCAAATGAACCAGAGCCATTTAGATTAACGATTTCATGCTCTAACACAGTGATATCTTCACCCGCATTGGCATGTGGCACACTCGGATGCAGCGCGTTTACCGCCACTTCCCCCGATAATACCGCCGAAGAACTCTCACAGCGCTGCTCAAAAGTAGCTGAAAACTGCTCGGGTTGGTCTTTGTTCCATACTAGCTGCGATACTTCAAAATTACCGATACTCTTATTACAACCTCGGCCGTCGCCAGACACACTTAAACCCGCCTCGCCCGTAGCTTGAAATGGAAAGCGAGTGGCGTCGAGATAGCTGCCTGAAGTTAACTTAGCCTCATCGGCAGCAGCAAAATCAGCAGTCCATCTTTCACTACCCTGAATCGAAACCGAAACACCGTTATCATAGTTTTTACCAACGCTAATCACGCTATTGGTGGGGTCATAGTTCCATACTTTGCCCTGACCAATATAATCACCGCTAGCACTGCGCATAGTGAAATAGGAACGAGGATCACTTTTGCTCGCCACATGGAAGGTTTCGATGGTCGTGGCCGGTAAACCTTGGGCATCAGTGACAGATAATTTCATCGTGAGCTCCTCACCGCCCAACGCAATATCATCAGCTAAGGTAACAGGTGTGGTCGCTTCCGTCGGTCTAAGAATGCTCACTGCTGGACCGCTCACGTATTCCCAATAATAGCTTTCAATCTTGCTGGTATTGGACTTTGAACGGGCGCCATCAAGCACTAAGTTGCTGCCTTCAACCAATTGACCAGAGCGTTTCTGAATCACAGCCAATGGCAATGGATAAGGTATAAGCGCGTCATTATTTAGTCGAATACTGCCCTGCAACTTCTTATCCTTTGAGTCACAGTACTGAACAAAATCCATCGCCAGACTTGGAACAGAAGTATTCAAATCGATTTCATAGATATAAAACTCGCCACTGATTCGATTACAACCTCGACCACTTGACCCCACCGTCATGCCCGCATTGTATGGCCCTTTAAAGGCGTCTCGCTCAGCATTTAGGTAGGCACCTGGGGCGAAGTGACGATCATTCGGGGGCCTAAAAGTGAAATTAAAACCACTCGGGTGAGAAATAGTAATTTTTCCCGCTTCAATCGAGCTCGTAAAATCACTATTGAGCATGCGTGACTGGCCACCTCCAATCCAATCACCTTGATCACTATCCAAGGTGATCACTGAATTGGCGAATGTAAGTGGCGTAAACAATAACGAAGATAGAACGAGGACTTTTTTCAAACCAAAACCTTTTTATCAAAAATAAAGAAATCAGTATAAGAAGCCCCCTTACAACCATCAAATTAAAAACAAAAAATAGTAAAATAGACTTACTTTCTACTCCTAGCCCAAAAAATAGCAGCGTTATAATTAAATTTATAAATTAATTAAGCGATAGTTTTAATCGATTTAGACCCAAGTAAGACATCAATATTTTAAACCTGACAACAGCTTAATTAACCAAACCAAATTAATTGAAAATAGGCGTTGACTCTCCCCTATGGGGGAGACCTTAGACTTGTAACCCATCCCAACCAACATAGGTAACAAGTTATGAAAACAGCATTTATCAGCGGCGCCACATCTGGCATAGGATTAGCATTTGCAAAGCAGTTAAATGAATTAGGCTACAGTCTGATCTTGCATGGCCGCAATACCGCCATACTCAACCAACTGCAAACGTCGTTAAATAATGTCGTCATGACCATCACTGCCGACTTATCCAGCGGCCTAGGTTTGACCCATTTATTGGCTCAATTGGATAGCTATCAAGGGTCGATAGAGGTCGCCATAAATAATGCGGGCTTTGGTTTGTATGGCGAGCACCTTAGCCTAGCAGAGCAAGACATCGATGCCATGTTGCAGCTCAACATGATTTCTCTCACTAAGTTAAGCCGCTATTTTGCCGAGCGCATGATAAAACAAGGCCAAGGTCAGTTGATGAATGTGGCTTCCACCGCCGCCTATCAGCCGCAGCCTTATATGGCCGCTTATGCAGCCAGTAAAGCCTATGTGGCTAGCTTAACGGAATCCTTAGCGTTGGAGCTTAAACCCCACAATGTGACGGTCACTTGTTTATCGCCGGGACGCACCGACACCGGCTTTTTCACCTTTGCGGGCGAAGACAATGCCAAGTCAGGCAAGGGCACCTTTGCCGGTAAACACCGCACCTCTGCCGAACGCGTGGCCAAGTTAGGTTTGGCTGCCTTATTTAGTGGTAAGACAAGGGAAATCCCCTTGTGTGAAAACAAGTTTTACGTGTTTCTCAATCGCCTACTGCCGCGCAATACAGTGCTTAAAATGTACCATCAAGCCATGCAAAATATTTAGCAAGCTCGGGTACTAACTCAGGCTGGTAAGATTTTCGAGCAGACAAGCGTTGTAGTTGGCAACGCTTTGTTCTAGCGTGGTTAAACCTTGTAATTGAGCTTGGATCTGGGCTTGTTGCTGGGCTAAACGCTGACGCTTTTGCTCAATCTTCTCAACCAACAGATCCATCGGCACTAAGCCTTGCTGGGTTTTAGCCGCCGCAATGTGTTTTAGCTCTTCCAAACTAAAACCGAGCTGCTTAGCCAACTTAATCATGGCTAGCACATCCACATAGCTGGCATCATAAACGCGGTATTTACCTTCACGCGAAGGTGTCTTAATCAAACCTATCTCTTCATAGTGGCGAATAGCCTTGATACTTACCCCGGTTTTTTTTGCTAGTTCACCGATAAACATTGCGCCTCCCTGCCGGTCGTTACCAATTTGCGATGGATCACAAATCCTTCACAAAGATCCTTTGGGTACAATTCTAGCAAGCTCAACAAAATAATTTAACCAATTGTTTTAAAATGGTTTTATTTCATCGATCTCGACCTTATATAGACCTGCCCAACTGGGGTTACGGGTTTTCCCTAACTATCTGCCTACACCCCGCTTCATATAATCCTAATCAAGCAGACCACTTTCGAACATATCGTGGTTCGACTTAGAAAAGTGTAACCAACACATATCTCATTCGCGTCAGCCCCAAAAAGGTGAAACTATGAAGCCCGAAACTAACACCACCACTGCCGCAGCGCTCGATACCCGCACCGCTGCACACAATCTCGATTCAGCGCCACTCTCAGCTTCACGCTGGAATAAGGTAGACACTACCTGGGTACTCAGCCTATTTGGTACCGCTGTTGGCGCGGGTATTTTATTTTTACCCATTAATGCTGGCCTTGGCGGATTTTGGCCTTTATTAGCGATGGCTATCTTGGTGGGCCCCATGACCTACTTTGCCCACCGCAACCTTTCTCGTTTTGTTCTTTCATCAAAAAATCCCAAGGCAGATATCACCGATGTGGTTGAAGAGCACTTTGGCAAAGGCGCGGGCAAACTCATCACCTTGCTGTACTTTTTTGCTATTTATCCGATTGTTTTAATTTACGGTGTCAGTATTACTAACACGGTAGATAGCTTTATGACAGCGCAACTGGGGATGGAATCGCTACCTCGTTGGTTACTTTCTATCACCTTGATCATGGGCATGATGGCGGTGATGATTGCCGGTGAAAAACTGATGTTGAAAATCACTCAATTTTTGGTTTATCCCTTGGTGGCCATTCTTGCGGGTATGTCGATTTATCTGATCCCAGATTGGAACTTTGCTGCCATTAGCCAAGCGCCGACCTTGATGGATTTCACTACTACCCTATGGCTTACTATTCCGGTATTGGTGTTTGCCTTTAACCATTCACCTGCCGTTAGCAGCTTTGCTCGCAAGCAACGTGAACAATATGGTGATGCTGCCGTGGCTAAATCTGATGCCATCTTAAAACGCACCTCGGCCATGCTATTAGGCTTTGTGATGTTCTTCGTGTTCTCTGTGGTACTTAGCCTATCACCAGAAATGCTAGCCGAAGCCAAAGCCGCTAACTTACCTGTGCTTTCTTACTTAGCCAACGTACATGACAACGTCTTTATTTCTTACTTTGGCCCCATTGTTGCTTTTGTTGCCATCGTTTCTTCTTTCTTTGGCCACTATCTAGGTGCAAGAGAAGGCATGAACGGCATCATCATGAAACAAGCCAAAGCTATGGGTAAACCGCTACAGAAAAAGCATGTAAACCTATTTACTATCTGCTTTATGATCGCGACCCTTTGGATTGTTGCCATCATCAACCCAAGCGTGCTTGGCATGATAGAAGACTTAGGCGGCCCAATCATAGCAACTATCTTATTCCTAATGCCGATGTACGCGATTAAACGTGTACCCGCGATGGCGAAATACCAAGGCTCTATCGCCAACGTATTTGTCACTGTGATGGGGTTAGTTGCTATCTCAGCCATCATTTTTAAATTGCTAGCCTAAACACAAGTGAGTCATTACCCAGCAAAATGCAGTCATGGCAACCCGCTATGACTGCAACTAGCAGGGTAAAAAATGAGCCATAAACTACAATAATAAAGGGTCGAGCTAGTGTGTTATATCAACATGCCTCGTCCCAAAGCAGTAAAGGACACCTTATTATGTATAGCGCATTTGATATCTTTAAAATTGGCATCGGCCCCTCTAGCTCCCACACTGTTGGCCCAATGAAAGCCGCCAAACAGTTTGTTGATGATTTGATAGCACAACACATGATTAAGGATATCACCCGCATTAGCGTGGATATTCACGGCTCATTAGCGCTAACAGGTAAAGGTCACCATACCGACACCGCCATTATTTTGGGTCTAGGCGGTTTTAGCCCTGATAATGTCGACTTGGACATGATCCCTGATTTTCTCAACCGCGTTGCCAGCAACGAGCAATTACCTATCGGTTTGCATCTGCACACGGTTGAATTTAAAAAAGACGCCATTCGTTTTATCAGCCAAGCTCTGCCGCTACACGAAAATGGCATGAAGATAGATGCGTATAAAGGTGACGAGCTGGCCTATAGTAAAACCTACTATTCCATTGGCGGCGGCTTTATTGTCGATGCCGAAAGCTTTGGCCAGGATGTACTTGATGATGTCACCGTACCCTATCCCTTTGACTCAGCTGCACAACTTATCGACCAATGTGTTGAGCATGGCTTAAGTATCAGCACCTTAATGATGCGCAATGAATTACATTTACGCGACCGTGAGAGCATAGTCACCGCATTTGGCAAGATCTGGCAAACCATGAAAGAAGGCATAGATCGCGGTTGTCGCACCGAAGGTGTACTAGCTGGGCCGCTGCGTGTTCCACGCCGTGCACCAACCTTGTTCCGCCAGCTATCTACTGCTGGGCACCACAACGTTGACCCGATGATCATCATAGATTGGGTGAATATGTTTGCCTTGGCCGTGAGCGAAGAAAACGCCGCTGGCGGCCGAGTAGTCACCGCCCCGACTAACGGCGCAGCAGGTATCATTCCTGCGGTTTTGGCTTATTACGATAAGTTTATTGAGCCGGTAGGCACCGAGCAATACACCCGCTTCTTCTTAGCGTGTGCAGCGGTTGGCATTTTATATAAACGCAACGCCTCGATTTCAGGTGCCGAGGTGGGTTGTCAGGGTGAGATCGGCGTGTCTTGTTCGATGGCAGCGGCAGGCTTAACCGAACTCATGGGCGGCAGCCCAATGCAAGTCACTGCAGCGGCGGAAATTGCAATGGAGCATCACCTAGGCTTAACCTGTGACCCTGTCGCCGGACAAGTGCAAGTTCCTTGTATTGAACGAAATGCTATTTCTTCGATGAAGGCAATTAATGCTTCACGCATGGCACTGCGCCGTAACTCAGAAGCGCGGATTTCGTTAGATAAAGTGATCGAAACTATGTATGAAACGGGGAAAGATATGAACGCCAAATACCGCGAGACTTCGCAAGGCGGCCTCGCCATCAAGGTCGCGTTTACCTGCACCTAGACGTAACTTGAATATAATAGCTCCCGCTGCAATCGGCGGGAGCGCTTGACAAAACAGATCCCGCTAGGCCGATACCGGGGTAAACAAGTCCGCTAAAGTTTCCATAAACAGCGCCGCTGAAAACGGCTTTTCCAATTGGGCAACAAATACATTCTGCTCAGAAGCCAAATTGGCAATGTCATCACCGGTGATCGCCACCACGGGCAACAAGGTATTGTATTCAGTGATCCGGCGCGCTAGCTCTAACCCCGTCATTCTTGGCATCATCATATCGGTAACCACAATATCAAATGATTGCGGCGCAGCCATAAAGGCCTCAAATGCCTCTGGAGCATCACTAAAGGCGCTCACTTTCACCTCTGCTGCCGTCAATAAGTCGGTTAAAAACTCTAAAATACTGGTCTCATCATCAACTAATAGCACCCGCTTGTTGCGCAGGCTCGGGTATTTAAACACGCTTAACTCTGGCGCTTCGATGGCCACAGAAACAGCAGCACTAATGGGGAAGTAAACCTTAAACTCACTGCCTTCACCTAAGGTGCTTTTCACCCTGATGTGACCACCTAAGTTATGGACTAAACCATGGATAACGGAGAGCCCCATGCCTGTTCCCTTGCCCACTTCTTTGGTGGTGTAAAACGGCGAGAAGATATTGCGGATCACCGCTTCTTCCATGCCTGAGCCGGTATCGGTCACCGTCAGCACTAAAAATTCGCCTTGGAATTGACCACGGCAAGAGCGACACTCTAATGACTCATTGGCAGTGGTTAAATGATCTAAACGAACCCGAATTTCGCCCTCACCATTCATCGCATCTCGCGCATTAAGCACTAAGTTCATCAACACTTGATGGAATTCTGTCGGCGTGATCGCCACGGCTTGATTAGCATTACGACCAATTTGATAATCTAACTGGATATCCTTGCCCAAGGTGGCCGTCAACATACGACAGCCTTCTTTTAACGCCATCGCCAAGGTTAGCGGCACAGCGGCTTGGTGAAATTGATCGCCAGGTCGGCTGAAGGCCAACATTTGTGCCACAAGATCTTGGGCGCGTTTGCCTGCGGTAATCACTTGCTTTAAGTAATCCGCGATTTTTTCCTCTTCTAAGCTCACCCGCATTAACGACAGTTCGGTAAAGCCTAAAATACTGGCTAAAATATTGTTGAAATCGTGAGCGACCCCTGCCGTCAATTGACCAATGGCTTCCATCTTTTGCGTTTGCATTAATTGCAATTCAAGCTGGCGTTTAGTTGATGTGGTCTGCTGATGCTCTATGGCCAGTGATAAATCTAAGCCCAGCTGATTAAAAATCAGTTCATCATCTTGGTCGAAGTGATCGGGATTGGGACCGTAGATACAAATAGCATGAGTCACTTTACCATTACATTGGATTGGGATGGCCATCATAGACCTCAGCCCCTTGCTGACCAAACGATGAGATGCATTGGACAATCTATATTCAAGCAAGTTATTGATGCGTTGAACATTTTGAGTTTCTAACAATTTCTCAAATAGCCCAACATCATCAAAGCAATAATCTGTCACTAGGCTGTTAACTGATTCAAGCTCGCTAATGGCAGCAACCAGATGCAGGGCAAGTTCATCACCTGCGCCCAACTGGGCGGCATAAACTAAAGGAAAATGTAGCTTTTGCGCCAAAATATAACAAATTTCGTGCAGTAACTTAGCTTGGTTATCTTGAGTAACCAAGATCCGATGCACTTCATTAAGCGCATCTAATATATTGACCTTGCGCTGTAAGGTGGTTTTCGCTTGCATCAGCTCGGTGACATCCGTCGCCACCTCTAAGGTCATTTCTTGTTGACTGTTGACTTGATGGTATGGCGAACACACCACCTCATGAAAACACAACTGACCTGAGCTTTTGGTATTTTTGCGGATCTCTCGTAACGTCTTACCTTGCTTCACCTTTTCAGCAAGCATCACAGATTGTGCTGTTAAATTATTAATCTGTTGCTCATCCAACTGCTGACGAAATTGTCTGGCGGCTAAATTTTCTAATTGCACCTGATGGCGTTGATCGCGCATGGTGATCATATGCGGCACGTTATCAAGTAATTGACGCAACGATAAATCAGAAGCGCGAATTTGTTTGTCTTGTGCCTTGTACTGCATTTCTAGCTCGGCTCTTCGCGCCGCGATACGCAATAGATCTCGCGCCGTATGTGACTCCGATTTCTTAAAATGCATCGCACATAATGCGGCTGTAACTTGCCCTTTCTCATCATGTAAGGGAACGGCGAAAAATGCTTTTAGGTGCTGTGCTTTAACGAATGGATCACTGGCAAATACTTGATTAACCTTCTCCCCCATCATCAGCATTTCACCCTGATGAAACAGCTCGTAAAGTGGGCTAAATGCAAGATCAGCTTGGCCAGGAAATTGCTGCCCCTGACAGCCAGCCAATAAGTACAGGCGGTCGCTGCCAGATTCACGCCTTACTATGTACACCCAAGGCATTTTTAATGCTTTCGCGACACTGTTACAAATATGCGTAAGGGGATCGGTACTGGCTTCCACTACCGATAAGCTGGCGATGGCGGCCTCTAGATAATGCTCGGGAGAGGTGTCATGCATACAAACCAAATACTGAGGTGACTCGGCATTGATGCGACTCACTTGACCCGCAACATGGCGCATAGAAGAGTCAAACATAAAGCTCAATTGCGCATTAAACTCAGTCGCTACGCCATCTTTTTGTACCTGCTTAAACGCATTATTGAGATTAATGGCGTTACCCGGCAGCTGAGAAACATAACAGCCGATTAGTGATGCTTCACTGGCTTGAAACAAGCGACAAGCAGCGGGGTTTAAGGCTAACACGTGGCCTTTTTCACTGAGTAAAATAACTCCATCATCAATGGCTGAAAAAATAGCTAAGTGCTGTTGTAATTGCTCTTGCGCTTGGCGTCTGGCACGCGTCTGACGATGGTGAATATTATTAAAGAGACGGGTTAAACGACGGATCTGGCTAGTCCCTTGCTCTTCAAGATATAGACGCTCTTTGCTCTTGCCATAATTTTGTAGCGCCTGAGATAAACGATTTAGAGGTAACAAGGAAGCGCGATAAAACCAGCCCACAAATAAAATCACAAATAGCATAAACGCCATCGCGCTGGGCGACAGGGTTAGGCTACCAATAAACTCGAACGGAATGGCTGGCTCTAAAAACTCATACTCAAAAAATAATTTCACCTGAGCCGTTGGTGAGGGATAAGGCAAATCAAGCTGCTTAGTGTAATAAAGCAAACGACCATCATGACTGACCTGAAATTGTTTCTCAAAAGCAAGCCGAGAGTTAGCCGCAAGTGCAGGCACATAATCAGATAAATCTTGAATTTGGTGGTGTAACCAGATGCTGTTGTTAGCGAAGATAACCCGACCGGTTTCATCTAACACGATGATTTTGCGCAGCCCCTTAAGCGACATGGCCGAGACAACGGCCTGTTTGACTTGAATAGGGCGCTTAGCCAAATCGACGCGCAATGCTTGTTCTACTTGAGCGCCGTTGTCGTCCAGCAATGCCATCGCTTGGCCAAAGCGGGCTTGGCCATCTTGTTGCAGGGCAGACAACAACATGCCTTGAACCACTATCACGATGGCCATGATAACCAGGATCACGGCAACCCAATGCAGATTATTTATTCTCGACATGGACATACCTTAAGCTCGGCGACAAACACCGTTCTAGTTGCCCTAAACCGCTAAATTAGGCAGATTTTTGACCTTGGCATTGCGCCAAAATTTCACGTAATAGAGCAAAATCTATCGGCTTTTTCAAACAAGTTTCAGCACCCGCATGCAAAATTCGATTTACGTTGTGCTCCGAGCTAAAGCCCGTCATCGCGACCACTTTAATGTTGCGCGTGGCTGGATTACGTTTGATTCGCTCACAAACTTCAAAACCATTCATCCCCGGCATCATTAGGTCGAGTAGGATAAGATCAGGTTTCATGGTGTGTAACATTTCACCCGCTCTGAAACCATCTTCAGCCAAATACACTTCAAATGAATCGTCAAAAGAGCTGACAAACTCTTGCAACAAATGGGATAACTGAGAGTCATCTTCAACGATTAAGATGCGACACGGCCCTGAGCTAAGTTCATCGAGAGAAATACCTGCGCTTTTAGCAAACTCAGCAACATCTTCAGGTAAATAGCGACGATGACCACCCGGTGTAGTCTGGCACTTCAGCTTACCACTGCTGGACCACTGTCTTACTGTGATGGGGGATACTTTAAATTTCTCGGCAACCTGTGTTGGCGTTAGGTATGGTAATGATTCTGGTTTTTGCGAGTTAGCCATGTTCGTCCCTGATTAAACCTCTCTACATTACGTGAGTATAATGAAAATGATATTTAGCCGCGAATACTCTTTGATGAATTTTCCGACTTTACCCACAGTCTTTTCGCCATTTATACCATTTTCAATGCATATTGGCTTTAACCTAAGCCGCATTCCCAGCTAAAATGAACAACTTTTTGTTACTTTACGCTGATCTTGCCGGTTAAGGACCCAACATCATGTATATCCAAGTGCCTAATATCGTACCTTTGGACAATATTCTACCCGATGAACCTCTGCTGATGATGGGGGCTGGACCAGTTCCTATTCCGGCCAAGGTAGCCTCGGCGAACTCTATCGTGATCAATCACCTTGGCAACACCATGGCGCAAATCATTGAGCAAGTCAAAGCCATGGCTCGCTATGTGTTTCAAACCGAGTCACAACATATTCTGGGTGTTGCAGGCCCCGGCTCTGCCGCCATGGAAATGGCGATCGTTAACCTAGTCGAAGCCGATGACAAGGTATTAAGTATTTGTAATGGCTTTTTTAGCTCGCGCTTAGCAGAAATGGCCGCACGCGCTCAAGCAAATGTCACCCGCTATACCGTGTCTAATGGCGAATTTGCCGATGTTGCAGAAGTGGCCAAACTGATTGAAGAGCTGCAGCCAAGGGTCATCACCATAGTACAAGGTGAAACCTCAAACACGGTGTTTAACCGTTCGTTACCGGAAATTTGTGCCTTGGCGAAAAAGCACAACTGCTTGGTCATTGTTGATGCTGTTTGTACCCTTAGCACCATGCCGCTAGAAATGGATAAATGGCATATCGATGCGGTTATTACAGGGGGACAAAAAGGCCTATCATCTATCCCTGGGGTATCGCTGGTTGCCTTTTCCGATCAAGCTTGGGAAGTCATTTCGAATCGCAAAGAAACCCTGCGCCATTGGTGTTTAGATGCCAAGCTGGCAGACCAATTTTGGTATAAAAAGTCGTATCATTACACCGCACCGGTTTCTGGTATTTTAGCGCTACACGAAGCTTTACGCTTAGTTTGTAATGAGACGTTACCAAAACGTTTCGAGCGTCATCTAATTTGTTCGCGCGCACTGCAAGCCAGTATCGAAGCCATGGGGCTATCGTTATATGTGCCAGAGCAAGCTAGATTAAACTCTGTGGTTGGCATTAATGTACCCGAGCAAATTAACTCAATGGAGCTGCTCAACTTTATGTCGAGCCACTACAAGGTTGAAATTTCAGGCTCGTTTGGCCCTAACATAGTGCGTATTGGCCAAATGGGTGAACAAAGCCGCGCCCATAACTTGTTCCGTACCGTGCATGCGTTTGGTTCAAGCATGAAGGCGCTTGGCAAAGAAGTCGACCTGCCTAATGGCGTTGCGGTGCTCGAGGCCAGCCTACAGCCTTTAAGCCCAACATTTAATAGCCAGCTGTAAGCCAACCAAGGCGTCTTAGCCCTAGCCTAAGACGCCTTGACTAATTGCAATACACCCGCTCTTTATCAACCGCTTGCAATGACACCCTGCGTTGCCCAACACAGCTATGTTCGGCTTCACGCATTTCTACATCAACATGAGTCACGGTTGGAAAAGTGCTTGCTAAGACCGCTAATAAGGCATTTGCTAATCGCTTCTTTTCACCAAAATCGTGTCTTGGCTCAACCACAACCGCTAAGTGAACAAAGCTAACTAAACGTCCTCCAACTAGATATTGGTGGTAGTCTTGACTACGCACATGAATATCATCAACAGCAAACAATTCACTACTCACCACCTCTTGATGTAGGGCAAGTAACAGTTTTTCTGAGTCGAAGGTATGGGTAAGATTATGTGAATATTCGAGCACTAAATGAGGCACAAACACATCTCCAGTCGCTATAAACATGGGCCAAAACAAGCTGCTTTATCTTGCCGCAGCATCAAGACAGTTTTATTGCAATGACGACAACGTTAGGCAATAACCAGCTCAATAAATAAGCTAGCTTCAAGCATAGTTGTTAATCAGAAGATAGGCAGGTCAGATAAGGGGTTTTCAAGGAACGTAAAGGCATATATTTATACCCAAAATAATTACACTATGGGCGGTAAGTGCTGCCATAAAGATGATTCGGCTTTAGGCTCGCCATCCCTCGCCCCTTGAACCTCGACACAATGACCACAAGCTTGCAGACATAATTGCCAAACGGCTTGCTTAGAAGACAAATTAAGGCAATTAATTTGCGCAGCACATAAATGGCCTTGGGCAAATAAACGAGCTAAAGTCGCCTGATCGATTTCAAGCTGGATTTTATGTTTCGATTCATGCGCCGCTAGGCGATCTTGCTGACACTGACTGTTCATCGCTTTCATTAGTGGCACCTATAAGTGAAACGAATAGGTACAACTTTAATGAAAATAATTCCCAATATCAACTAAGAGTCGCGCGTTTGACCTTCGACCGTTATCCAAACATTAGCCCCTGCAATCAAGGTGTTCAGGCCAAATAACACGCCAATCAACCAAGCAGCACCGGTCGCACCTGACAAAATCAACACCAAACCTAATAAAGCGGTGATACCGTTGCGCAATTGCGACCAAAAAGAAGGGTTTACAATACGGCGTTCAACCAACCACCCCATGACCCCAGAAAAAATCAATCCCACGCCAATAATTAACCCTGCCACAGATAAGGTTAAGGAAGGCACCAGCAGCAACAATAAGCCAAGTAAACCAAACATAATCGGCATCAAATTACTGGTTTCGGTGATCCCTGAGCGATTCAAAAAGCGATTGTACAGCCAACCTAATACACCGCATGATAACAAGGCCGAACCCAGAATCATCACCGATAGAGTGGCAAAATAGACCGGTAAAATGATTGCCAATGCACCAATCAACATCAGTAATATCGCTGCAATTTTGGCACTTTTACGCATTTCGCTTGGTACATTAGTGTATAGCTGCATGGTATTTCCTTAATTGAGTGTGAGTTAGTTGAGTGAGAGCTCACATTCACTGTCACTCACATCGATGACCAGTGATTTTTTACCCGCCTCTGCCGCCAAGGTTAACCATTTTGTTGGCACCACAAAGGCATGGCCGTCTTTACCAAATAATTTAACTTGCTTACTCATTTGATCTGGATGCTGCTCTGGATTGAAACCTTTGGCGTAACAGATCATGTTACGTTGAATAGGGGAAACGTCACCACCAACATTATTGATGATATAAATTCCGTGTATACCTTCCGCCATCAAAATCAACTGAGGTTTAATTTTATCTTGCTCTATATGTTGCCAATCAGGCCAAAATTCGCCGCCGCTCAGCACCACTTCACTTTCGGTTTGGCCGTCTTCATTAACCAACTCACCGCCGGGATAACAGGCCGGATTCCATAAATCATCATATGTTGGAGTCAATAGTGAAGCTTGTTCAGCCTCACTGAGCATGGCTTGTAAACGGGCAAGGTCAAAGGATATCTGGTTCATATTTCACTCATTTTACGGCACAAAATTAGCCCCATTATGGCAAAAATTTGCGCGTCTCACAGCCTCATTTTTCCGCTAAGCTCGCGCCCTTCTCATCAAGCATCTAGCTAACGAAATAAATAATCGGCTTGTTCCGGTTTTTCCTTTTCTGAATCACTAAAACCGCGAAATAAAGCAAAAAACAAACAAAACAACGAAAACAATATAACAAGCGTCGGCTGCCAATTATGGCCGATCGCCTCAATAGGTTTAATTAATGGGTAGCCATCAATTTGAATCGTTAAAATGGGCGGGAAAAAAGCACTGCAAAAGAACAGTACCGGATACCAGAGACTGACGTAAAAAAACAATCGCCCCGAATGTAAGAAGCCGATGAGCAAGCCCAAAATGGCGCCAAACAATATACCGTAAACACTGGCGGTCACCGTCACGACCAACCAATACATAGCCTGCTCGGCTAAGGCCCCTGAAAACCATTGCCCGAGTAGCGAAACTAACGCCTTATTGGTAACCAGCCACACCTGTACCTCCTGAACATAACTTATGTTCAAAAAGGCGTAACAATATGGCAAGGCAAAGCCAGTGACCACGGCCATAAAAATGACCAATAATGCGCGAACAACAATCATAACTACTCTCGATGATAGCAATAACTTTATTGAAGCAGGTTTTGACAACGAAAGCATGGATTGAAATACCCAGACAGTAAAAATGTGAGTTAGACAGAAATTTCTTATTAAATTAATTGGATGCAAGGCTAAATTGGTTGATTAACCGAGTTGCGCCCCGCAAGAACCTTCACTAAACCTGACTTGAATTAATTTAACACCACAAAATTCATCTATGCGTTATAAATATTCTATGATTTTCAGTAAACTGACTACCCAACTAGCGATTATCTTTTCTTAATCAACTCAACACGGACATGGACATGAAAAACACAGCCCGACTTAGCGCATTACTCCTCTGCGCTGGCATCTTGGTGCTGACCGCATGCGGTCAAGACAATTCAAATCCACCGACAGCAGTAAAGCGCCCAGTTAAAGTAACTCAAATCACGCTTGCAGATTCGCAACGAACCCGCATTTTGCCTGGTGAAGTACAGGCCTCCAACCGTGCTGTCATGTCTTTTCAAGTCGGTGGTGAGATCAGTAAAATATATGTCCATCCCGGACAAAGTATCAAGGCGGGAGCCATATTGGCAGAATTGGACTCCGCCTTGTATCAGCAGCAACACGATATCGCTCAGGCGCAATACAACCTAGCTAAGGTGCTCTACAACCGCTCTCAAGAGCTAGTCAAACGCGGCGTCATTTCTCGTAATGATTTTGACCAAGTGAAGCGTGACTATGCGATAGCTCAAGCAGCATTGGATAAAACCAATAACGATCTATCCTATACCAAACTTATTGCCCCTTACGATGGCATTATTGCCTCAAGAGCCAAAGAAGCCTTTGAGTTTGCCGCGCCGAAAGAGCCCGTCATCACCTTGCAAACCGATAACCAAGTGGATGTAAACTTTCAATTTCCTGAGCAATTCATCGGTCTCTATCAAGACACCAATGCAAGGGAAGCCGCAGCTTCATCTGCTGAGCCAGTCAAAGCCAGAGACCGAGGTCTAGTGCAAGTTCAATTTACCAGCCGCGAGCAATGGTACCCAGCCCATATCACCGAGCTTAGCACCGTGGCAGATAGCTCTACCGGCAGTTACACCGTGATATTGCGTTTACCCCGGCCTGAGCAGCTCAATGTCTTTCCTGGCATGGCCGCCGATGTAAAAATTAATCTCCCTGCAAACCCAGACAGCCTACAACCAAAAATTCCGGCTAGTGCGGTAGTGAAAGAAAATGGCCAAGACTATGTCTTTCGCCTAAATGAAAGCACCCAGCAAGTTGAAAAAGTAGCGGTTACCTTGGCCGAAGGTCGATTAGTAGAAGGCTTAGCAGACGGTGACTGGTTAGTTACGGTTGGCGCTAACGAATTACAAGATGGCCAACAAGCCGTGCGCTGGGTTAAAGAGCGAGGACTATAAGATGAAGTTAACAAAATGCGCGACCTTAATACTTACCTGCTTGTCGCTGATGGCATGCCAAGAGGTGAGCATCCAACAAAAGCCACCAGCTATGGTAGCCGTCTACCAAATTCCTCAAGCCGACCAAAAAGTAGAGCGGGTATTTAATGCTGTGGCGAGAGCGCAAGAACTCACCAAGCTGGCATTTCGTGTCGATGGCAAAATCGCCAATATCTTGGTCACCAACGGCCAACAAGTGAAGCAAGGTGACTTACTCGCCGTGCTCGATAAACGCGATTACGAAGTTAACCTCAGTGATCGCCGCGCTCGCATGCAATCGACTTACAATCAATTTCAGCGAGCACAAAAAATGCTCGACAAAAAACTGATGGCGCAATCAGAATACGATCAAATGCGCGCCCAATACTTAGTGGCTAAAGCCGAACACCGCAGTGCCGAATTGCAACTCAGTTACACCGAGTTGCGAGCACCATTTGACGGCCTCATCAGCAATGTCGCGCTGGATTCATTCGTCAACATTCAGCCCGGAACCGAAGTGCTCACCATGCATAAGATTGAATTTATCGAGGTGGATGTACAGGTACCAGATAGCTTATTGGCAGTATCAAAACGCAAAGAATACGATGAGCAGCGTCGCCAATATAAAGTGGTATTCGATGCCTATCCTGAGCAAACCTTTACCGGTACCACGTTAGAAGTGAACACCGAGAAAGACCCCGCCACCAAAACTTATATCGTTACTTTACAAGTCCCACTCAACGCTCAATACCCCGTGTTGGAAGGGATGCCCGCACAAGTTGAAGTGGACTTAAATGATGCCACCTATACCTACTCGCGCGCCCAAACCATTCCGCTCAGCGCTGTCGCCATGCTCGATGGTGACAAGTTAGCAGAGCAAAAAGCCAGTGTTTGGATTTATAACGCCGACAGCCAAACTGTCTCGGCACGCCAGGTCACCTTAGGTGTGATCACCGGATCCATGATCGAAGTAACACAAGGACTCAACGCAGGGGATACCATCATTGCCAGCGGTGTGAACCGTCTTGTTGAAGGGCAAACCGTAGAGCTGAGAAAAGGATAAGCACTCACATGAATATTGCAGGCTATTTCATTAAAAACACCATCATCAGTTGGATGTTTATTCTTATTTTACTGATTGGCGGTACCATTGCCTTTACCGGCCTTGGCCAATTAGAAGATCCCCCTTTTACCATTAAAGACGCCATCGTCGTTACCATGTATCCCGGCGCCACCTCAACCGAAGTGGAAGAGGAAGTGACCTACCCGATCGAAAAAGCCATTATGGCTTTGCCTTATGTCGACAAAATTAAGTCCCTAAGCACAGCGGGCATGTCTCAAGTTACCGTGACCATGAAAAACATCTATGGTCCCGATGAGCTACCACAAATCTGGGATGAGCTACGCCGTAAAGTGAACGATATGTCGGGCAGACTGCCGCCCGGCGTTGGCCAACCTATGGTCAATGATGACTTTGGCGATGTGTTTGGCATCATGTTGATGATCAGTGGTAAGGATTACAGCTACAAAGATCTGGCCGATTACGTCGACTATGTTAGTCGTGAGCTAGAACTCGTTCCTGGGGTCAGCAAGGTCTCTGCTGCGGGCAAACAAAATGAGCAAGTATTCATTGAGATCTCATTAAATAAGTTGGCCAGCTCTAATATTGACCCTAGCCTAATCATGAGCTTACTTAATTCGCAAAACATGGTGACCGATGCGGGTAATATTCGAATTAGCAGTGACAATATTCGCCTGCGCCCAAGTGGGGCATTTAAGTCAGTTAAAGAATTAGAAGATCTCGTGATTCCTGGAACCTCAGGAAACAACCTTATTTACCTAAAAGATGTCGCGACGGTCAGTCGAGGGTATCAAGATATCCCCTCTAACTTGATTAGCTTTAATCAACATCAAGCGATTAACTTAGGTATTTCTTTTACATCCGGCGTTAACGTGGTGGATGTAGGTAAAGCCGTTATCGCCAAGATCACTGAAATTGATTATGCACGCCCAGCGGGCATGATCATCGAGACCATGTACAGTCAACCTACCGAGGTCGATAAGTCGGTGGCTAGCTTTGTTTGGAACCTGATCGCCGCGGTCGTCATTGTAGTCGGTGTATTGCTGTTCTTTATGGGCTTTAAGAGCGGTGTGCTTATCGGCATCATCTTATTCCTAACCTGTTTAGGCACCTTTATGCTGATGTTGCAGGCGGAAATTGAGCTGCAACGTATCTCGTTAGGTGCATTAATCATCGCCTTAGGTATGCTAGTAGATAATGCCATCGTCGTTGTCGAAGGGATATTAATTGGCCGACAGCGCGGCCAAACCACCCTAGAAGCAGCGCAAGGCATTGTTAAGCAAACTATTTGGCCATTACTCGCCGCTACCATTATCGCCATCGCCGCATTTGCCCCCATTGGCCTGTCTCCTGACTCAACGGGTGAATTTGCTGGCTCGCTATTTTGGGTACTGCTGTTCTCGCTGTTTTTATCTTGGATCACCGCCATTACCATCACCCCATTTCTGGCAGATTTGTTCTTTAAAGACAATGAGGTAAATACAAGCGAAGAAACCAAAGACCCATACGGTGGCGCTTTCTTTACCCTGTATAAAAAGCTGCTCGATGTGTGCTTACGCTTTAAATGGACCAGCGTTGTGTTGGTGCTACTCGCCTTTGCTGCATCGGTGGCTGGCTTTGGTTTGGTCAAACAGTCCTTCTTCCCGCCTTCGACCACGCCAATATTCTTGGTGGATGTATGGTTACCTGAAGGCACTGATATCCGTCAAACCAGTGATACCGTCGCCAAAATGGAAGCCGATGCACTCAAACTTGATAACATCGAGTTTGTCACCACCACAGTAGGTAAAGGTTTCCAACGTTTTCTTCTGACCTATTCACCGGAGAAAAACTATGGCGCTTATGCGCAAATAGCGGTACGCACTACAACATTTGATAATCTTGCCGACACTATGATTGCGCTACGTCGTCAGCTAGAAACCAACTATCCACAAGCGCAATATAAGTTCAAACGTCTAGAAATAGGCCCTTCTACCGACGCGAAAATTGAAGCGCGTATCGTTGGTGCTGACCCTGATGTGCTGCGTGCCATTGGCGTTGAGGTAATGGCTATCTTTAATGCTACCCCCGGCACGGTGAACGTACGTCACAACTGGCGTGAGCGGGTGAAGTTCATAGAGCCTAAGTTTAACGAATCGCAAGCGCGACGTTTAGGTATCAGCAAGCGCGATGTCGACAGCACGCTAGCTTTTGCCTTTTCAGGCCTAAGTTCTGGTTTGTATCGTGAGGGAACCTCCTTATTACCCGTTATCAGCCGCCTTCCCAAGGAAGAGCGCATTGATATCGAGTCGTTAGAAAGCTTGCGTATCTGGAGCCCCGCTCTTAAAGCATTTATACCTATGCAACAAGTCGTTGATGGCTTTGAAGTTAAATTTGAAGATCCGATCATTCAACGTCAAGATCGTAAGCGCACACTGACCGTCTTCGCCGACGCCGACTTTGAATATGATTTATTGCCAGCGGCCTTATTTGCGCAGGTTAAACCTCAAATTGAGGCGCTCAAATTACCTGATGGCTATGAGCTGCAATGGGGCGGTGAATACGAGTCATCACAAGATGCACAGGCGGCCTTATTTGCAACCTTGCCTTTGGGCTTCTTGTTTATGTTCTTGATTACGGTATTTCTATTTAACTCAGTGCGTAAGCCTTTGGTGATTTGGGCTTGTGTACCGTTAGCCCTAATCGGTATCACCTCTGGCCTATTAGTACTGGATAAGCCGTTTAGCTTTATGGCCTTACTGGGTATGCTTAGTTTATCGGGTATGCTCTTGAAAAACGGCATCGTATTGCTAGATCAAATCAATATTGAAATAGCAGAAGGTAAAGAGCCCTATCAAGCCGTTTTTGACTCTACCGTTAGCCGCGTACGCCCTGTGTGCATGGCTGCGGTGACCACTATCTTAGGTATTTTGCCGTTAATCACGGATGCCTTCTTTGAGTCGATGGCGGCCGTGGTGATGTTTGGCTTAGGTGTGGCGACTATCCTCACCTTGCTAATAGTGCCTGTGCTATACGTGATCTTCTTTAAGATTAAATATCGCGACTATAAAGGATTTGCTTAAACATATCCCTGCCACCAAGTCGTTTTAACCGAAAAAAATGCCAGTCGATTGACTGGCATTTTTATTATTACCCAGAGTTATCATCTCGATAGTAACCTTACCAATTACCTCGACAAGCCTCTTGATGTGCTAAAAATTCCGCCTCGCTGACCTCGCCATTTTCATCTTGATCCAGCCAGAGGAACATAGTTTCATCATCTACGCGCTGACCATTACGCCCTTTACCAGGTCGATTGGCCTGACGTATTTGTCGAAACTCCGCAAACTCGGCCTGTGTAACTACCTGATTTTGGTTCAGATCCAACTCAGCGAAACTGGGCTGATTGCCAGCCCCCACCCCGCTCATGCGACCACAATTATCCTGTTGCCACCCCATTTTCTGCGCGGCTAACGCAGAGCCTGCTAACAACAAAGTGACCAAGCCAAGCACATTTAACCATGACAGTTTCATCGCCCTACTCCTTTTTTATCCCCCCACAACTTAAGCATACCTCATAGGGGGTAATTAGTAGGGCCTACCACTGTAAAGCTGTGTAAATTTCAACCAATTGTTAGCTCAATATTGTTGCTCACGGAATCAAAAGCAGTGAAGACTAACCATATAAGCTCGTCAGCTTCACTACCACAGCCGCGTGATCGCTAGCTTGGTTATGTTTAGCAAAATCAGCGTGGGTTAAATGACGATCAAGGCATTGGTAACCCGTGACCAAACCAATTTGTTGGCTATAATTTGGCGCAAACTCACCCGACAATAATATGTAATCTAAGATCCGCCCATGAACGCCATAGTAATGCGTCGGGCGGCGCTCATCGGTCGTCGCGTATAAGGTGTAGCTATCGTGCATCGACCAATCTTGCTCACTGCCTGCAACCTTTGGCATCGGCTTAATAAAGGCTAACGGTAAAGCGCCTTGCGATAAGTCATCATTAAAGTCACCAAAAACCACGACCCCCTGCTTTTGCTGCTGACGATGCAATAAAATGTCCTGCATGAGTAAACTCATTTCTTGGCCACGTAACTGATCGCTAGCCCAACGCCCCATATAATGCTCAAGCTCACTGGCTTGAGCCGCATAATCACGCGCTAACAGTGCGCGCTTTGATTTAAGGTGAACAACATACAAGCGCAGAGCCCCAAAACCCGCCACAGTCAACTCGGCAATTAATGGCTCTCGACTAAAAACATTAGCTGGAATATTAGTATGTAATGACTTTTTATCCAGCGGATACTTACTTGCTAAAGCTAACCCTGGCTTATCAAAAACATGACTAGAAAGATCGCCACTCGCTGGGGTAAATAAGAAATAGGGATAGCCTAATTCGCTGCACAGTTGGGCTAATTCAGTCGCGGAAAACACTTCCTGAAACCCCACTACATCTGGTTGGGCGGCCTGAATAACCTCTGTGATCCAAGCTTGTTTACTCTGCCATTGCTGCGCATCCAGAATATTGTCAATCTCATAGGCAGCACAAGGGGGAGCCACAAAGTTGAATAAATTCAAAGTCATTAAAGTTAATGGCATAACGATTCTCCCACTTATGGCCCAGTATCAAAGCGACTTATACCCAAGGGTAATTACTTTTTCTTCCAATTAGCCCAAGCATCTTCAACCAAGGCCTGTGCAGCCTGCAATGGCTCTTGGTTGCTCGACACCGCTGAAGCAACAGTGTCCGTTGCTTTACTTACGGCTTTTTTCCGTTTCTTTTTGCCCATGCCTGGCGCGGGTATCTCAGGTTTAGCTAAACGAGATGGACAGTCCTCGGGAGCCTCGGCATCGGCCTCAAACCCAGCATACTGCTCACGTGGCAGGCGTAATTTGTTTTTCTTTTCAATCAGCTTAAAGTGCTGATATTCATCGTGGGAAATCAACGACAAGGCTAAGCCTGCCGCTCCGGCACGGCCACTGCGACCAATTCGGTGCATATAATCAGCCGGACTGCGGGGTAGCTCATAGTTAATCACCACGGGTAACTTATCGATATCGATACCGCGAGCCGCGATGTCGGTGGCGATCAGCACATCAATCTCGCCGATTTTAAAGCCAGTCAAAATGCGATTGCGTGCGCCTTGGCCCTTATCGCTGTGGAATACTTGCGCCTTAATACCCGCCTTTTCCAATTTTTGTGCCAAGCGATCACAAGTCTTTTTGGCATTGGCAAAAATTAACACCTGCGACCAGTTTTTTGCTTTAAGTAAATGGCTAAGTACTTGGGCTTTTTCACGCTTATTTACGGTAAATACTCGCTGCACTAAGGTGCTTTGTTGCTCACTTTGTAACTGCACGCTATGAGGCTGATGTAATAGCCGTGCGGTTAACTCGTTGAGCTCTTCAGGAAAGGTAGCTGAAAAAAGCAGGGTTTGTTTTTGCTTAGGTAATAACTTCAATAAAGCACCAAGCTCATCGGCAAAGCCTAAGCTGAGTAGTCTGTCGGCCTCATCCAGCACCAAGGACTTAACCCGATCTAACTTAATTGCATTACTGTTAATCAAATCCAATAAGCGCCCAGGAGTTGCCACGATCACATCACTGCCGCCGCGCAAGGCTAACATCTGACTATTCACAGAGACCCCGCCTTGCACGCAGGTCACTTTAAGCTTAGGCGCTAAATCCTGCCCATAAGACTCACAACTGGCGGCAACTTGCTGAGCTAACTCACGTGTTGGCACTAAAATCAAACACGCCACATAATTGCCCTTGGCAGGTGATTTAACGGCTTGCGTCGAGTGTTTGGCCTGATATAAACGCTGCAACAAGGGCAACACAAACGCCGCGGTTTTCCCCGAGCCGGTGTTAGCACCTGCGAGCACATCCTTGCCAGCGAGCGCCGCAGGTATGATTTGGGTTTGCACAGGCGTTGGCTGCACATATTGTAACTGGGCCAAGCGGGTACATAGAGCGGGCATTAAGCCAAGGGAAGCAAAAAGTGAATCGGACTGCGGCATAACTAAGGCTACTGAATAAAATAAGATTACTTATATTGTACTTAAAAAACGCCCGCTTATCTGTGATTGTTTTGCCCATCTTGTTGCCTTCCAGCAACAGCAACCAAGCGCCGACTCACTAAACCGAAATGGCTCCAACATTAAAATGTAACAACCATGTTACAAATCAAGTCACTTTGTTACATCCAAACAACAAATCACTCCTACACTTGAGTAGAAATGCGAGCAAAGGCACTCACTCAGATTAAGTGCCCAAAGCAGCAATTACTGATTGCCACGGAGAATAATCATGAAATTGAAAACCCTATTCATCGCCATGACATTAGCAGCAGGCTCAGCAACAGCAGGTGAGGTCGAAGTATTACATTGGTGGACTTCGGGCGGTGAAGCCAAGTCTGTCGCCGTACTCAAAGAGATGATGGAAAAACAAGGTCATAGCTGGAAAGATTTTGCTGTTGCCGGCGGTGGCGGTGAAAGCGCCATGACAGTGCTAAAAACCCGCGTTGCCTCGGGCAATGCCCCCACAGCAGCACAAATCAAGGGACACGATATTCAAGAATGGGCCGACCTAGGTTTTCTCGCTAACCTTAATGAAGCAGCCAAGCAAGGCGGCTGGCAGCAATCAGTTCCCGCTGTAGTCAGTAACATAATGAAATATGAAAACAATTATGTGGCTGTGCCGGTCAATGTGCACCGCGTTAACTGGCTATGGGCCAACCCAGCAGTGTTTGAGAAAGCTGGCGCGACGATACCTACCAACTTAGATGAGTTTTTTGTCGCCGCAGAAAAACTTAAAGCCGCAGGCGTGATCCCCCTCGCCCAAGGCGGTCAGCCTTGGCAAGAAGCCACCTTATTTGAAGCAGTGGCATTGGAAGTGCTGGGATCGAGCGATTACAACAAGGCCTTTGTCGAGCACGACATGGCGGTGCTCAAGGGTGCCAAAATGGTGGAAGCCCTCACCATCTTTAAGAAAATGAAAGCTTACACCGATGATGCCGCGTCTGGCCGAGATTGGAACATAGCGACCAACATGGTGATCACGGGCCAAGCTGGCATGCAAATTATGGGCGACTGGGCCAAGGGCGAATTTATTGCCGCGGGTAAACAACCTGGGGTTGATTTCATCTGCGCCCCCGCTCCCGGCACGCAAGGCCAATTTACCTTTAACGTTGACAGCTTTGCCATGTTTAAACAAAAAGACAAAGCCGCTATGGCCGCGCAACATGATTTAGCCAAAACCATCCTGACACCTGAATTTCAGGAAGTCTTTAACCTGAACAAGGGTTCAATTCCGGTGCGCACAGACATGGACTTAAGTAAGTTTGACCAATGTGCATTGGATTCCATGGCGACCTTTAAAGCCAGCTCAGGAACAGGCGATCTCGTGCCGAGTTTTGCCCATGGCATGGCAACCACCAGCGCCATTCAGGGAGCCATGTACGACGTGCTCACTAACTTCTACAACAGCGATAAGATCAGCGCGCAAGACACCGCCAATCTGCTTGCTGACGTTGTTGAAGACGCTATGTAATCGGAGCCAGCCCTTGCAAAAGGGCTGTATTAACTATGTCTGTTAGCCACCAATCTTCTACGCCACACACCAGTTGGCAAGACAAACTACAACTTTGGCTGCCTAAACTGATTTTATCGCCCACCATAGTCGTCACCTTAGTTTGCGTCTATGGCTTTGTTATTTGGACCGCGCTGCTGTCATTTACTAAATCACGGTTTTTGCCGCAATTTGAATTTGTCGGTTGGCGGCAATACGAGCGCTTAATGAATAACGACCGCTGGCTAACCGCTTGTGAAAACCTGCTGATTTTTGGCGGCTTGTTTATTGCTATCTGCCTAATAATCGGGGTGTTATTGGCCATTTTTTTGGATCAAAAAATTCAACAAGAAGGCGTGATCCGCACCATTTATCTTTATCCCATGGCATTGTCTTTTATCGTCACGGGCACGGCCTGGAAATGGATCTTAAACCCCGGCCTAGGTCTTGAACACCTAGTGCAACAAATGGGCTTTACGGATTTTCAATTCGATTGGCTGGTTAACTCGGATATGGCGGTGTACACCTTAGTCATTGCCGCGGTATGGCAAAGCTCAGGGTTTGTGATGGCACTATTTTTGGCAGGGCTGCGCGGGATCGATAGCAGCATCATCAACGCCGCCCAAATTGACGGCGCCAGCAAGCCGCGGATCTACTGGAGCATCATTTTACCTTGCTTACGTCCGGTGTTTTTCAGCGCCATTATTATTTTGTCGCACCTTGCGATTAAAAGCTTTGACTTGGTGACCGCGCTGACCGCTGGCGGCCCCGGTTATTCATCGGATTTACCCGCCCTGTTTATGTATTCCCACAGTTTCACCCGAGGCCAAATGGGCTTAGGTGCAGCCAGTGCCATCATGATGCTGGCGGGGATCTTAGCTATTTTAGTGCCTTATCTTTACTCAGAATTAAGGGGTAAGCGTCATGCCTAATTCCTCTTCAACGATGACAACTCAGCTTGGTCGCAGCCTGATTTACGCCGTGCTGGCGTTTATGGCTCTGATCTATCTAATGCCTTTGTTTGTCATGCTAGTCACTTCATTTAAAACCGATGCCGACATTCGCAGCGGCAGCCTCATCAGCTTGCCACAGCAATGGGTCACCGACAGCTGGCAAGCAGCTTGGGGCACGGCCTGCACTGGGGTTACCTGCGAAGGCATCAAGGGTTACTTTTGGAACAGTATTAAAATGGTGGTGCCAGCGGTACTGATTTCTACCTTGATTGGTGCCTTTAACGGCTATGTGATCAGCAAGTGGCGCTTTAAAGGCTCGGATTTATTCTTCAGCCTGATGCTGTTTGGCTGCTTTTTGCCTTTCCAACTGGTACTGCTACCCATGGCCAGCATGTTAGGTAAATTAGGCTTAGCCAATACCACTACAGGTTTGGTGATGGTGCATGTTATTTACGGCGCGGCGTTCACCACGCTATTTTTTCGTAATTACTACATCAATGTGCCAGACGAACTAATCAAGGCAGCTAAACTCGACGGTGCGGGTTTCTTTCGCATCTTTTGGTCCATCTTACTGCCCATATCCAAGCCCATTATCATGGTCACCATCATTTGGCAGTTCACCTCCATCTGGAACGACTTTCTCTTCGGCGTGGTTTATTCCGGCGCCGACAGCCAACCCATTACGGTGGCGCTGAATAACTTGGTGAACACCAGCACGGGGGTCAAGGCTTATAACGTCGATATGGCCGCCGCCATCATTGCCGCGCTGCCTACCTTGTTAGTTTATTTTGTCGCCGGTAAATATTTTGTGCGCGGCCTCACCGCTGGCTCAGTAAAAGGATAATTCACTATGGCCAAACTCGATTTAATTGATATACGTAAAACTTACCCTAAAACCGATGTTGAAACCCTCAAGGGCATTAATATCAGTATCGAGCCGGGCGAGTTTTTGATTTTGGTGGGCCCATCGGGCTGTGGTAAATCAACGCTGATGAACACCATAGCGGGACTAGAAGAAATTAGTTCGGGTGAAATACGCATCAATGATGTCGATGTCTCAGGGCTGGCTCCCAAAGATCGCGATATCGCCATGGTGTTTCAATCCTATGCCTTGTACCCCAACATGACGGTAAGGGAAAACATTGCCTTTGGTTTAAAAATTCGCAAAGTCGCCAGCGCTGAGATCGCGGCGGAAATCACCCGCGTTGCCGAGCTATTACAAATCGATCACTTATTAGACCGCAAACCCAGCCAACTTTCCGGCGGCCAACAGCAGCGTGTAGCCATGGGGCGCGCCTTAGCGCGTCGACCTAAACTCTATTTGTTTGATGAGCCGCTAAGTAATCTAGATGCTAAGTTGCGAGTGGAAATGCGCACCGAAGTGAAAAAGCTCCACCAGCGTTTAGGCACCACCATAGTGTATGTTACTCATGATCAAATTGAAGCCATGACATTGGCCGATCGCATTGCCGTAATGAAGGCCGGAGAAGTGCAGCAACTGGGCTCGCCTTACCAAATTTATAACCATCCGACCAATATGTTTGTCGCAGGTTTTATGGGCTCGCCAGCGATGAATTTTATTCCGATTCAAGTCAAACTCGACGCTACTGGCCATGTTTATTGTGAACTTCGAGATAACGAAAACAAGGCACAAACCATTAATTTGCCAAACAAATTAAAAGATTATGCCGGACAAGAATTGATCTTAGGCCTGCGTCCTGAGCACATCAGTCAACAGCTACCTCATCAAAGCGAAACCGAGGAAATCTCAGCGGTTCAATTCAAGATAGAAATATTAGAGCCAACCGGACCGGAAACTATCGCCCAAATAACCATCAATGACCGTCCGGTACACTGTCGCCTTACCCCAGACTTATCTGTGGTCGTAGGCCAAACATTAGATTTAATGATAGATGTCAGTAAAGCAAGTCTATTTGACCCTGCCACTGAGCTAAACATTTGTTGAAAAAAGTTTTCCTGCGCTAGCCGCTTTTAGGCAATAGAGATTTACCCAAATGAGCTAAAGCTGCTCACTTGGGTATTATCACAAAGACAGGCGAAAGATGGTTTCGACTTAAAGCGTATCTAAGATAGCTTTGCGGCGAGTTTGGTATTCTTCTTTGGTGATATAGCCACCTGCAGCCAGCTTATCTAATTCATCCAATTTTTGCTGCGCTGATGGAGCCGCAGTCGATTGTGCTGGGGCTTGGCTGTAAACCACCCTTGGTTGGCTATTATACGCCTGAACCTTTTGAGCCTCGGTGCGCTCACTCATATTATGCAACACTTTACCGGCTACCATACCGCCAATAAATGCACCTGTTTTATTGCTGGCGTACGCCCCGGTTGTCACTAGGCTAGCCATTAATAACGCTGTCGCAACCAATATTGATTTTTGCTTCATCATATCTAACCTCTCATTATTTTTGCGTACAGCTACCAAACATCATCATACTGAGATCCTCACCCGAAGAAGTCAGAGCCAGACTCGATGTTTCGCGATCAATAGCTAAGGTCCAGCCCTTATGGTTTTCAACGCCTTGTAGGATTAATTGTTCCTCGGTCTCTTCCATATTTTTTATAATTGAAACCGAATCATCAGCATATTCACTATGAGCTTTTACCTGCTTGTTTTTAAAATCAACAATTAACAAGTTTGGAATATCAAAATCACGCGAGCTGCCCTGCAAGCATTCACCATCCGTTTTACAAGCTACGACATCGACTAAAGAGCACGCTAAATTTTCACGAGCTTGAGCTGCTTGTAAAGGTAAAGTCATCATGGTACTGGCCGCGACGAGGGCCAACATATATTTTGGAGTCTTCATTACGTATCCTTCTCACCATTTAACACAGTGAAATTATGGCACAAATAAAAAATAGCTAAGAAATTCAAGCCTCAGGCTATTAACACATTAAACAATATAATGTGCCAACCCAATCTAACTTTTCTCAAGAAAAGATACCAGTAGGATATGTATATAGATTTTAATTTATTTGGGCTTTGCTGCTTTATCCTGCATAAAACCTTGATAAATAATGGACAATAACACCGCCATTAACGCAGGCACTGATAATGCTAAATATTGCCAGCTCTGATATAGGGCCGCACCCAGCACCCCGCCCAAAACAAACCCTGTGATGATAATGCTAAACAAAATCGCCTTACGTTTATCAAAGGCTTGGCCGCGCAATCTCGCCCCTATCATTAAGCCTAAGTCGGTAAACACACCGGTAACATGAGTGGTGCGCACCACGGCACCGCTGTAGGTAGTAATCAGTGCATTTTGCAGACCACACGCAGCAGAAGCAAAGTAATGGCCCCAACTTGAACCATATTGCAGCGCTAGCATGGCCAGTAACAACAAGCCTCCTTCAATAAACAATGCCGAACCATAGTGGCGGCCTAACTTCAGCGCGGTATTTTCAATCAAGACGCCACTAATCATCGCGCCGACCAAAAAACTGACAATAACCCAAAACAAATGAAAGGTGGCAGAATTAAGCTCAAACAGGCCGACCCCAAATTGGGTCACCGAGCCAGAAAGGTGGGACACGGCTTGATGCTCAAAGCCCAATAAGCCGATGGCATTGACGCATCCCGCTAATAATGAAAGCAGAAACGCCCCATATTCTACCCATTTTGGTAATCGAGTAATCACAAGCTATGTCCTGTTGGGGCTCCCATTATGGTGCAATTTATCTATCAAACCACTGCCTATCAGACTATAGACTATCAAACTCTTGTGGGAGCACCAGTCATGGTGCGATTGAGATTTGGTATTAATCGCCGCATGACTGCGGCTCCCACAGGGTGGAGCCACTAGACTGGATCACCCATCAAGTAGATACGGGTTATTTTGCAACCTTGGCGCGGTTAAGAACGGGCTGAGCATACATGGCGAGTACACGTTCACGTAATGCTTCTGGAACTTGGTTCATGTGATCTTCAAAAGCCTGACGATCAACAAAAGTGACTTTTTCCGCTTCTGGTACTTTAGCAGCCAGTAGATTAGAAGGATGCAAATAGTATTGACGATAAATGCTATCATCAATGGCTTGCGCCACGGCTTCCGCATTATCAAAATCAGCCGTTAAAGGTTGACCAAATGCGACATGCACATGGCCTTTTTTACCCTTGATGCCTTCCATAATACTGATGATGTCTTCAAATTCAGACTTTTCGTATTTACCATCTTGCTCGGTCGCCACTAGCTCACGCGCTTTACTGATATCACCCGGATCATACTCATAAGAAATAGCCACCGGCACTATCTTAAGCTGCTTAATATACTCAGCAAAATCCACTTTTTGCTTTTTACCGTGCATATAAAACATCTTAATTATCGCGGGATCGGTTTTATCAAAACCGTCTTTCGCGCGCCCTTCTTTTTGCGCAATCCAAATATTATTGCCAGTATCGAGGGAGTCTTTGATGTAAGCCGACAAGTGCGAAAACGCAGCCATCATGGCGCGCGGTGCGGTGGCTGAGCGCTTCACTATAAAGCTTTTGTTCAGCTTCATTAAATCGGTAACAAACGGTTTTTTCAGCAGGTTATCGCCAATGGCAATGCGCACCGTGCCTAACTTGTTATGGTAAAGACCCCAGTTAACAAAAGCCGGATCCATCGCAATATCACGATGGTTAGAAACAAATAGGTAAGCTTGATCGGCTTTAAGCTGATCAAGACCACTAAAGGTCACCTTAGAGGTCGTCGAGTTGACCATGCCTTGCATGTAAGACGCCACTTCATCTTGCACCTTAGCCACAGAATCTAACCCAGCCCACTTTTTAATCAGCGCTTGTTTGACCAAAGGCTGCATTAACCAAGGAGCCCACTTAGCTAAACGCGGAAAACGAATCTTAGTCATGGCCTCAATAAACTCGGCATCATGAGTAATGCGGCGAATTACATCAGCAATTTCATTATCGTTATAAGGGCGAATATCAGCGTAGATATCTTGCGAACCCTGACTTTCTGTGGTCATTGTTACCTCTGAATGCATGACACGAGTGCAAAAAAACGCCGTATTCTAACTCAGTAAGTACTAACGGGCTAATACTTCTGCTGCAACGACCTTGTCTTGATCACATAAGCGACCCGATTTAAGTAGGATCTTTTGCAGTCTCGTCAGGATCACCCCATAGAAAGGCAAAAACACAAACACACTGATCACCAACTTAAAGCCATAATCAGCCAGCGCGATTTCAAACCAATGCGCCGCCATAAAGGCATCGCTCGATTGATAAAAGGCGACAAAGAAAAAGATCAGAGTATCAAGTAAGTTACCCAGCACGGTGGATGCCAAAGGCGCTACCCACCACTGCGGCAACTGGCGCATACGGTTAAATACCGAAATATCCAGCAATTGCCCCAAGCAATAAGCCAAAAAGCTCGCCAGCGCAATACGTCCAACAAAAGCATTAAACTCCGTCAGGCCAGCAAAACCTTGATAATCACCATTAAAGAAAATGACCGACAGCAAGTAAGAAATCAGCAATGCCGGCAACATCACCACAAAAATAATCTTACGCGCTAGCCCGGCACCAAAGATACGCACCGTTAAATCCGTTGCCAAAAAGATAAACGGAAAGGTAAACGCGCCCCAAGTGGTGTGCATACCAAAAATAGTGACCGGCAACTGCACCAAGTAATTACTGGATGCAATAATGCCAATGTGAAATAGCGATAGAACAAGCAAGGCAAATTTTGCCTGCGTTAGGGTATGAGTATTCATCTTGTACCTTTTTGTTGGTTGGGGTGAGGGAACCCAAAAAATCGAGGCGCGATTATACAAAAGCCCCGCCCGACTACAAGCACTTAAGCTTCAGCTTGATTGCGATTTGATAGAACACACAATACTCACTCAAATGGGTAATTGCGCGGTCACCGCAGCAAAGTGATCTGCGAAAGCATTCGCCACTTGCTTAATCTTAGGCAAATGCGCCTGACGTCGGTGCACAATCAAATATAGTTCGCCAAAGCCGTACTGACTAATATCCAGCGGCAGGGGCTGCAAAGGTTGCAGCAAAGGATGATCGCAAATGGCCTTTGGCAACACCATGGCGCCAACACCCGCCGCGCAAGCTGCCAGCTGTACATTGAAATCGTCACTGCTAAAGCAAGGCGTGAAGTTATCAATTTGCCCTTGCAGCACTTGATTCACCTGCAAATGGTCAAAGGGCGGCGCCCAACATATCCAATCTATGTCAGCCAAATCGGCGGCGGCAACGAGGTTATCAATGTAATCAGGATGGGCATAAGCGGCCATTTCACTGCGCAGCGAAGCCAAACAAAGCAATTCACTTGATTTAGGTAATTGAGTGCGCAATGAAATATCCGCTTCGCCCCGCGCTAAATCTAAGGTATCAACACTGCTGATCACCTCTAACTGGATCTCAGGAAATTGCCCTCGCACTTGCTTGGCTACCCTAGGCACTAGAGTAAACGCAATACCCGGCGGTGCTGTCACACGCACCTTGCCCTTAACTTGGTGTGGTGCTGGCGTTAACGCCACTTGTGCCTGCTGCGCCCAACACGCCATTTGCTTAGCCGCAGGCAATAAAGCACGCCCAGTTTCGGTTAACTGACAGCCTTGGGGCAATCGAACAAATAAATTGGCCCCTAAATCACTTTCAAACTCGGCAATGCGTCGGCTAAGAGTTGGCTGGCCTAGCCCTAACAAACGCGCCGCCGCACTAAAACTGCCCGATTCAGCCACGGCAAGAAATAAGCGTAAGTCTTCCCAACTGGGCTGATAACTTGCATCGGCTTTACTATTCATCTTTGCATACCTATATCGAAACTTAACGGATTTACCAACAATAACGGATAGCTAAACTCAAGCAAAGAACCAAAATCAGTTCAAAAGCTGTCAAAGGAGTTGTAATGAAAAAACGCTATCTTGCACTGGCTACCTGTAGCCTGACCATTTTGCTTAGTGCTATCGCCATTAGCCAAACTCGCACCACAGACCATGATGTTAACGAACAGGTAACTGGCCAACTGACAAGCCAAGCCGTTAGTAAAGCTGTTAGCAGAGCTGTTAGCAAAGAACAAATGCTCGCGGCGTTAAGCCAAGGTAATAAGGTAGATTTTACCCGCATTTCCAGCGCCGATTGGCAAGTACCGCTATCGGGCTTAGTTAATTTAAACCACCCTAAAGCGAAACAAGCCAAGCTTGTAGATAAAAACGAAGCGATTCAGATCTTTGCTTATCACATTAAACACCCCAGCCAAGGCGACTACCTGATCGATACTGGCGTATCCCAAGCCTTATTCGACGACCCAAGCCAATTTGGTATCAATAACTTGCTGCAATCCCTATTTGGCTTTGCTCAGCTGTCTATGACGCAAAGCACCCAAGACTACCTTGAACACAACCAGATCAAGCAAGTCGATGGGGTCTTTCTCACTCATTTACATCTGGACCACGTAACCGGCTTACCCGACATCAATCTGGATGCACCAATCTATGTGGGCAATAACGAGGGGCAAAGTCGTTATTGGATGAATGTAGCAACCAAACACGTGATTAACTTACTGCTGAAAGGACGACCTGCACTGCAACAATGGCAAGGTGAAATCGTCGACATCTTCGCTGACGGCTCAGCATTTGCACTGCATATGCCCGGCCATACGCCCGGCTCCACCGCTTATCTGGTCAACGCGAAAACGGGCCCAGTGTTAGTGGTCGGAGATGTGTCGCACACGCGTTGGGGCTGGGATAATCAAGTTGAGCCCGGCGATTTCACCCGCGATCAACAGCAAAACCAAACTAACTTATTGCAGCTAAAACTATTAGCTCAGCAGCTTAAGCACCAATATCCAAGCACTCAGGTGATGTTGGGACATCAGAACTAAGATGCAGATTTGATGGCTTGTTAGCTTAGCCTAAAACCACCACGCCCAAGATGATGACTTCGATATAGCCATACCTTGGGCATTAAATGTACTTGCGAACCAGCCACAATATTGACTGCAGCAACGACAAGGCTTAATCATTACCTTCCGGATCAAGATCGCCTTCTTCATAACCCGATGAACGATAGGGAGCATTTGCGGCTAAGTTGCGGGCTTTGCGCGCTTGATTACTGCAAAAATCATCCAACTCATCTGGCGACATTACCGACAACTTATGTCGATACTTATGCTTGGCTTCAATCCTTTGTACCGTAATTTGGTGCGCAGAAAAACCTTCAAAGCCTTGTTTCATAATTCTTTTACCTGCTTCAATCTCGGTTTTACGGATCGCATCTAAGCGTCTTGAAGCTTGCTCTACTTCATCGGCGTATGACGAATTTCGAGCGCGGCATTGCTCAGCAGTAAACACCATAGAATCACTGTACAAAGCCAAGTCAAAATACCTTTTGTTTTGCTTGTTCATTGCAGCAGGGCCACTGCCCGTGTTATTCACTATCTTTAGCTTTTCCTCACTTTGACTGTTTTGCTCACAGGGCAATCCCTGATAAACCGTTTTGCCATTGTGATCGACACACTTATAAACAGCGCCTTGCGTCACCGCGCTCCACAGCGTCATAATTACAGCCAGAAATGCATAACGAATCATTACTTATCAATACCTTAAATACATGTCGAGAAAAACAGTATTTAGCCACAAGCTAGCTAAAATGACAAACAACACAAGTGGCCCAACATGGCAGCGCTAACAGTTTAAGCTAGGTTATTCGGCCGTCAGCATGGCTAATTCGATACCTTCTCGCTGACACACTGCGGTTACAACAGGATTGCTCGCCATGCGCTTCAAATAAGCAGCCAAATGTACAAAATCCAGCGGCGAGGGGCTGACAGGCAAAGCCCAGCCAGCCAACATAAACAAGAAGTAATCACACGCCGACAGTTGCTCGCCCAGTAAGTAGGTATGCTGCGCCAATTGTTGGTTAAGCACAGCTAATGATTCGCCGATTAACTTGTCTTGTGCGGCCACGACAGCGCCTACTCCCGCTCCATCTTGGGTATGGCGCAGCGGGTAATATCGCGCCATCAAGGCCGTTTGTAAGGTGTTATTAAGATAAGCCTGCCACTGAAAAAACAAAGGTCGCCGCGGATCACCTAAGGCAGGCAGCAAAGCCGCTTCAGGAAACTGTTCGCAAAGATAAATACAGATCGCACTGCTTTCAAAAATCGCCTGCTCACCTATCACTAAAGTCGGGATCCGACCCGCTGGATTCAGACGTAAATACTCAGCCGACTTTTGGCCTTGGCTCTTTTTGTCCACCAGCACCAATTCATAATCGGCTTGCACATGGTGCAAGATAAAATGCGCCGCTAAACTGGCGTTATTCGGCGCATAGTAAAGCTTATACATTACAGATAGTTAGGAGCTTGATTATAAGCTTCAACTTCCATTGGCGCGTTTCTGTAGCCATAAATAAACAACTGCATTAAATATTGCTTGGTTTGCTCATCTAACCCTAGCTGCTCGGCTTGTCGCACATGGATCAATTCATGGGCGAGTAATTCGGTATTTTGTTTTTCAGCATGCTTGATCCAAATACCGTGACCATAGGTGTAGGCCGCCATCATAGGTGAGCTATAACCGTATTCCTTCGCTAACGCCGCTAGCTCAGGATCTTGTGGAAAAGGTAGCTTATCAACATAGTACACCCGTACTTTTTCAGCATGCTGTAGCCCGACTTTTTTGGCAATCTTAAGCTGTGCAGACGTTAACGGCTGGCCATGTTGCAAAGCAAGCGCTTCATGGGTGGTAACAAACTCAGTCGCAGCGGGCATGATTTGATCCACATACGCCACCAACTCAGCAGGTGGATTAGCATAAATCTCATCACGATTGACACAGCCCGCCACGGCAAACATCAATAGCACCAACCCCATCGCCTTTTTCAACATTTTTGTCCCTTACTACTGTGATATTAAAACGATAATACCGTTATTTTCACCATTAAGGGGTAAGTTACAAGCGCACTAAGTGAGCGCTGTGATCCAGCTATCTGGCTCAGCCACAATAAACTCATAGACTTGCTGATTATCTAGGGTGATACGGATAGCATCTGTGGTAATGGGAATAATACCGCCACCCTTGCCTAGACAACGCGTCACCGTGCTGATTTGTTGCGGTTTAAACACATAAGGTCCAAGCCCAAACTGCTGATTAAATGGGGTAAACCTAACTTCCTCCCCCGTTAGCACTAATTTTCCATCCGCTCTAGCCACCCCTTGTTGAACGCTAGCAAAACCTGATTTAACCATGGTCACTCCCTATCTCTTCTTTAACGCGATATCGGCACGCGATAAGTGGTCAAAGTATAGTCAATCAACATCTATGTACCACGCCATTGATATTGCAACATCATAAAATTTAGTTTTTATTCGAAACCAGTTGACAGAAACCAAAAGGCAGCCCTACACTGAATATAGTTTCGAAGCAAAACTTTTTGCCTAAAATCTAATATCAACAGGAGTCATTATGAAAACATATCTTACCGTCGTTGCCACCGCCGTTTCTTTGAGTGTGTCCAGCAGCGTACTTGCTGGAGGCGATCATCATGGTCACATTAAAAGTGAAGCCAATACTAAGGTCGCTAGCGAATTCGACCTTACTCACGCCAAGGTCATAAAAAATGCCGCTTCACTTACCTTCCAAGCCGAAGTAACCGATAACCTAGGCCAAACCAAACCCAAGGCAATCGGTAAACTTGGCGGTTCTGAAGTCTACAGTTATGTCTGGCCAACCAATCTAGATTCAGAGGTGGTCGGATTTGAAAAAGGTCAGGGAATTCTTGCCCTTGCAGTTACCGCACACCCTGACTTTGATGACACCCCTAAGTTTGATGAAAACTTAGATGGCGACAAAACCAATGACGGTAATGAATGGCACTCTCACTGGGTGGTATTAGCCAAGGATGAATCGTGCGGTGGCGGCCTTAAAGTGAAAGATATTCCTGAAGGTCAGCAGCCTAAAATGCCAGCCACTTGGCCGGGCCTTCCTATCTACATCGACAGCCCGGGCTATGCGCCTGAGTTTGTCAAAAATGAAGTCACGGTGGAAGTACCGACTAAAGACCTGTCGTTCCAAGAGGACTTCCAATTCGATGCTGTCACCGCCGTACTGCAAGTGAACGACAGTGTACACAACCCGCTTCTGTGCGTAACAGCTGTGAACGATGTAGCATCGGGCGATTTATCTCTCCCCGGTAAAGTCGTTGCTCAGCACCCAGCAAAAGTCACTGCGGATAAAGGTTAAGGAGTCACTATGTCAGTTCATGTTTTTGATACCTATGCTTATACCAGTAAGGGCAAGCGACTTCATTTTGATGTACTGCTGCCAACAAAAGATGCAGAGTTGGCCCTAACCACGGCAAGACAATGGTTAACAGATATTGGCGAGGCTGATGCAGAAATTCGCCATGGTGGCTGTGCTTTTTGCCACACCTCTATTTCGGTGCCTGAGTTTGATGAAACCATTAAACAGCAAGGGTATGCCATCTATAAACTAGAGGGCTGTCCGGCTTAGTTTGCGCAAATGGTTAATTTTTCGCGATTTAAAAATCGCTCCCACCCTAGCAATAAATATCGGTGCTATAGCTATGCGGTGGGAGCGAAAGCGCATTTTATTGTGGAACCTGAGCTTGCTGAGGGAATCGGTGGTGTTCGCTGAGCAAGCTCAGCGACTAAAGACTTAATTCGCTGGATGTTGGTGTTCACGACATATCAGCTCACCCTCTTGTTTTGGCAAGGTTTGCTGTGTCAGCTGGCACAAAAAACGGCCGTTTTCTTGATCAAGATGATGAACACAAGTGCTACATAAACCAAAGGTGTGAATGCGCGTTTCGGTTTGAATATCAATCAATAAGCTTTCTAGCTGTTGTTTTAAATGGCTAGTTTTATCACCGCGACGCTGATCCAACACATTACGCAAACTGACTGGTGGCATGGTCGCTTTAACCACCCCTTTGCCTTCCTCGGTCAAGCTCAAATGAAATACACGCTTGTCTTGTTGATCTTTGGTTTTGGCTAAATAGCCTTTCGTTTCCAACAAACTAATCGACTGAGATGTGGTGCCCTTAGTCGCCCCTAAAAAATCTTTAACTGCGGCTGGCGTATCACTAAAACGATTGCAACGAGATAAATAATACAACACCTCTAAGTGCACCGGATGCAGCCCGTGAGTCAACCCAGCTTGTCTTACTTCATTACGAAACAAGGTGCTTAAACGCTCCAGTAAATCACATATCTGCTCTGTCTCTGACATCATGGCTTATCTGTTCTACAAAATGTTACCCGCAGTATAGCATTGGCTTAATATGAGACAAAGATTCGCATCGAAACTTTATATATTCTCACAACTCAGGTAGATTTAACCCACTTGAGCTGATGATGGCCTCGACCTAACTTCAGCCATCACAACCTTGGACCCCATATAGATGCAAGTGCATAACATCAACGTATTGTCCGGCCAGATCCAGCGTCTTGATTCTGGCCTGCACAGTGCCATCAACAAGCACCCTATTCAACAAGCCACCGAGTTACTTGAATCTGGACTAGCCTGCGACCAGCAGGCCGATCAAAAACACCATGGCGGCGTCGAGCGGGCCTTACACCTTTATCCGCTAGAGCATTATCCAGTCTGGCAAGCGCAATACCCTAACCTGACCTGTTTTCAGGCGGGCGCATTTGGTGAGAATTTGTCGACACTCGGGGCAACCGAGTCGCAAGTCTGTATTGGTGATGTCTTCCAACTCGGTGATGCCGTGGTGCAAATCAGTCAACCAAGATCGCCTTGTTTTAAATTAAATCAACGCTTTGGGGTAAGTAATCTGGCCTTACAGATGCAGCTCAATGGCCTGTCTGGATACCTACTTAGGGTGCTACAACCCGGTAAACTTATGCCACAAACGAAAATGACGCTGTTATCGCGTGAATACCCAGAGCTCACGGTACAAAAGGTGGCTTGGCAGTTTTTTAATAACCCACTGGACCATGCCTTTTTAGCGCGCTTGCTCGATTGCGCTGCACTTTCAGAAAGCTGGCAAATTAAGGCGCAGCAGCGCTTGAGCACAGGCATGGTTGAGGATTGGAATAAGCGGCTATTTGGTTTTAGCCAAGTGCAACCCACAGCCTAAGCCAGCCGATAATTACTGATTTTAAATTGGCTAACAAACCCCAACCGCTGATATAGCGGCAACCCAGCGGCAGAGGCTTGCAACACCACATATCGCCCCTGCCATTTCGCACTCATGGCAATCAAGGTGTGCATTAAATCGCGCGCAAGACCTTGGCCTTGGCAAGCAGGCTTCACTCCCACTTGGTGTAAACCAATCACCTCACCTGTTTTATAGAGCAACGCACTCGCCACCGCTTGCTTACCTTGATAAGCCAGTAACACCTTAATATTAGGATCGTTGAGTAGTCCGGCAATCACTGCACTGTCAATTTGATAATCAAAAGCGGCACTGGCCACGTCTAACCACAGCTGTAGTTCAAGCTCCGAACTCACTTCCACTAGACGAAAGCCATCACGCGCACTGACTTGATAATCCACATTAGGGTCGATTGTTTTATACATCGCGACTTGCTCAAAGCTGGGTAGCCAGTGATGCTTGGTGACTACCTGCTCCACTCGCAAGACTGCGTCATCCACCCCTTGCTTTAGCGCCGAGGGCCATAGCGACAAGATGGCATTGTTGGGCACTCGTGTCAGCCCAGACAACAGCTGTGACTCGAATTCTTGGTCACCAAGCTCAGCCAAAGGCCTAGCTAACCAGCAGCGATGTGGCCAACTCAAATTCGCTTGCCATTTTGTTTTCTGTTGTGTCGGCAAAGCCTGCGCGCCGTATTTTTGCCACAATTGAGTTAAATTAGTCAGATTAGCCTGATCTAGCTCCATAACATCTATATCCACCATTTCAGTGTCCATTGCTCGGCTCCAAATTAAGTAAAAATACGCCCAAAATAAGGGTAGCGGCACCAATTAGCTTCACTAAACTCAAGGGTTTGACCGGTAAATCAAACCAACCAAAATGGCTCGCCAGCACCGCAATAATAATTTGCCCCGACAGCGCATAAGACATCATCGAGCCCACGCCCATCTTAGGGATCAAATAATAAAACATGGCGACACCAAAGGCGCTTAACGCCCCACCAGAAAACCACAAATAGACAGGCACAGCGCGCACCTCTTGCCATTGTGGATAGTGTTTCGTGGCGGCCAGTAAGGCCGCGACCATAAACAAACAACTACATAAAAACGCCACACTGGTCGCCAACATGGCATTTTTTAATAACACGCCCAGCTGCGCATTCATGCTGGCTTGCAGCGCGATGGCACCACCCGACGCAATGGCTAACAAGGCTAACTGATTCATGCTGTTAGCTCCAAAATGATATCATCAAAATCAAACCGCACCTTAGGGCGGTTAGCTTGTTGATCATCTTGATGGCGGCGACCTATTGGACACACCACAGTGGTCGTCAGCCCTAATTCGGTCAAGCCCAACACCTCGTCATAACCAGTCGTGTCAATGCCAGTCATAGGGCAACAATCAATTTGCAGTAGCGCGGCACTGGTTACAAAATTCCCCAAGGCAATATAGGCTTGCTGCTTAGCCCACTCTTGCTGCTGCGCCTTAGTTTTGGCCGCCAAGGCCGATTTAATATGATCCGCATAGCCACTTATCGCACTGTAATCTGTGTTAGTTACCGACAAATACTTATTAATATAGCGGTCAACCAAGGCATCGCCTGCTTGGGTGGCTGCGGCAAACACAACCAGATGCGAGCTTTCTAACACCTTGTTTTGACCATAAGAAAATGGCAATAACTTAGCGCGCAGAGCCTTACTTTCAATCACAATAAGCTTGTATGGTTGTAGACCATAAGAGGATGGGCTTAAACGGGTTGCTTCCAGTAACACGTTTAATTCTTCAGCAGAAACTTTCTCATCGCTAAATTGTTTCACCCCGTACCGCCAGTTTAATGCATCTAATAGTTTCATCTTGCTTCACCTTGTTTGTTCTCGTTGACCCAAGCAGATTACTGGGCCAAACCCAACAAGGCATTTACATAGGTTGATAAGCGCAAAAAAACTATAATTTTTTTCGAATGCGACTTAACTGCGTGGGCGTGATGCCAAGGTGGGAAGCAATATGATATTGCGGCAAGCGATCAACTAAGCTGGCATGCTCGGCCACAAAACGTAAATAGCGCTCGGTAGCATCCTCTTGCACAATTTCAATTTCTCGCATGTCTTTTGCTAGCAGCCAGTTCTTCTCTAAATAGTGGATTTGAAATACTTTTAAATCATCCCGCGCCATCATTAACTGCCTGTAAGCGACGAAATCTATTTCAACCACAATACTGTCTTCTATCGCCTCAAAACTAAGCAAAGAAGGCGTGGCAGTTAACAGCGCCGTCATCGAGCCGGGAAAAGCCCCTTCAGCAAAGAAGTTCTTATTATATTCATTGCCTTTATCATCACAGGCATAGCCTCTGATTAAGCCTTCAACCACATAACTGTAAGAGCGAGGCACATCACCGGCGCGATACAGTAGTGCATGCTTGGCTAACCTGCGGCACTGGCAAATAGCCGTAAAATCCTGCCAAGTTTCATCAGTAATTGCCCAGTAAGCATCAAGTGACTGACGCAATGCCTGCAAGGCCGCCTGCTCGTCCACGGGAAGTGTTGATTTCATCCTTACATCCTATCTAGCGATTTAAACGCTGGCTTGTAAAAACTTTGCTGCCGCCGCGATGCCGGCATCCAGATCCCAACCCGGAATAGCCGCTTCTAATAACTCTCGACTCAACTTACCATCAGCCGCCACCAGCGCCCGCAAAGCCTCATCACTCGGAGGCTGTCCATTTAGCCCGGGCGCATCTAAGCAATACTCTCTGAGTAACTCAAAATCAGTGATACTACAGGCCCCGAGTAAATTGATGCCAGTAAAGCCGTCGTCCTTGTCGTAGTCAGCACGCTGCCAACGCTTGCCGTCCCAACCATATACAAAGCCAATCCATTCAAACGGCAAGGGATCTAAATCAAATCCCCACCAACTTGGCGCACCTTGCAGCAGGTCTGTCTCCGGCTCATCAAAATACTGCGCGGCCGCGCCATAATAAGTGTCACTGTATTCGTGATCATGACCCAGCAATACCATCTGATCCTTAGCGTTAAAGCGCAAGCTTGCCCAATTGCCACCACCATCGTGATAATGCCATTGCCGCTCACTCGCATAGACTTCCTTACCCCAACCACGCGCCGCCATCACAGCGGCCAAGGCCGCCCAGCCGCCGCGCAAGGTTTTAGGGCTAGGAATATCAACCGTCACCAAGGCTGCTGCTTGAGGCTTTGCAAATACCGCGCGAATATTAGCCAATAACGCCCCCGCTAAACCTAACTTAACAAATTGTCTTCGCTGCATACTTATTCCTAACAACCACTTTGAATATCATTAGCCACAAACGCGAACAAACTGGTCGCCGGCCAAATCCAGTCATCACTCGCTCGGTATCCGCGTAATTCAAGCGCATCAGCCCTAGCACTTAAATAAAAACCATTTGGATAGTTAATATCACTATAAGCTCGCTCGGTTGCGACCGTAATCTGAGTCCCAACTATCTGCTGGGTATAATGTAAGCGTAAGTAAGCCGCTAACTCTAGAGAACAGAGTGACAAGCCTTGCTTCGCCGCGGCCTTTATCACGTCCGCAAACAAGGCTCCAGATTCAAAACCCAGAGATTGCACACTCACCTCAACGATATCCACTTGCTCGATGGTTTCAGAGGCGCAAAAACGATCGGACATAAACAATAAGCTAGTATAAGCATTACAGCTTATTTTTTGTGCCGACAAGGCCAGCAGCAGTTGCTCTTTGGACTGGCCACCATATGTAAAATGCCATTTATTCGTTATCATCATATCTTCCCTAACAGACATTTAAGCTGGATCCTCTGCTTCATCCTTCCCAACCATCAAAGTTTGCAATGCTATCCTTTATTGTTTGTTTTAAAAACCAATCCTCGCAATGGCGGGTTATCTTTTAAGCTTAGTAAGCAGCATTTGACCGCCCATAAACAGCAATCCCATCACCACAGCCAAAGGCCAGTAACCCATCCATTGTATGGGCAAACCAGACGGATCAGATGGTAACAACCACAAACTCGCAATCCACAATAACGCCAAGGAAATGCCGATAAACCCAGCGTGAATTACTTGGCTGGCCGCCTTAAACAACCACATCAGCACACTGTGCAAAAAATATGGCGCACCATAAAACAGCACGTCATAAATCACCAGCCCGAGCCAACTCGCTTGGTTATGCTTGCCCGACACCATAACATACGCAGCGACCACTAACGCGAAAAGCACGGGGATTGCGAAGTATTTGACCATGAGCCTTAATCTGCTGCTTGTATTCGCCACCAAGTTAATCCCCCATACTATTTAACCTAAAAGTTCAGCGCACTTAACGCTAGATCTCGGTAACAATCTCAGTCACTACCTCGGTGGTCACCGAGTTAGCAATAAAGCACTGCTCATGTGATTGATGGTGCATCGCTTCTAATTGCGCCATGCTCGGCTGCTCACCAGCAAACTGCACATAAGGTTTTAGCGTCACCTTAGTCATGGCAATCTTGCCGTTTGTCCCTTTTTCCATCACTCCTACGGCATTATCAACATAAGTATCTACCACAAACTTATTTTTCGCCGCGATCGATAAAAAGAACAACATATGGCAACTAGACAAAGACGCGACAAAGGCTTCTTCAGGATCAACATTCGCCTCAACCGAATAAGGCAAAGGCACCACCTGAGGTGAAGACGAAGCTGGCACCGTGACGCCACCATCAAATTGCCATTCGTGCCCGCGACTATATTTTTGATCCAAATAGCTCTCATCACTCGCTCTTTGCCAGACTATTTTGGCGCTGTAATTTGACATTCAATCTCCTTAGTCCCTGATATACCCAATATGCGCTTCAATGACCCGCAAATATCCAATAACTTTCCAAATACAGCTTAATGCTCGGTGCCTGCATATACCCACATCGGCTCGGTTTTACCCGCCCGTTCAAAACCTAAGGCTTTATAAAACTCAATCGCCTCACCATCGGCGGTTAACATTTGCTGATGAAAGTCTTGATAAACGCTTTGCATGGCTTGCATCATCTTGCTTCCTATCCCCAGACCTTGATGACATGGAAGTACCAGCATATGTGGATAATAAACAACAAGATGACCATCAGAAATGGCGTTACCTAAGCCAACGAGTTTGCCTTTGATACGCGCCGTCACCAAGGTATGGGAATTTAACAGCGCAGGTATAAGCTGATCGGGTTTGTCGGCAGAAGACCAGCCATTTGCTCGATAAAGCGCGATCACTTCCTCGGCGTCAATAGCACCATTTAACTCAATCTCAATATTCATTCCAGCTTTCCCCAACTCATTAATTACACTGGTGCTCATAGTATCTCCTGCCTCACGCCACCGCTGGCAAACGCAATGACGCGCTGCAGGTTACCCCTTATTCTTTACATACATCCTAACGCCCAGCCCGGTAAGAAAAATTAATAACACCATACCAAGTACGCCCAAGACTTGGTTAATCGCCTTAATCGGCGTCCATTGCAGGTAATGAATTTTATACATCAGGTTAATCAGTTCGGTGTCTCTGCCGCGTTGGCTTAGCCTTAAATTTTGCCAATCTAACGTAATCTCAACTCCAGTGCTGGTGAGTGCGCGGTTTGCATCAACCTCAACCACGTTGCCATAGCGCAGCGGGTTAGCGCTAATCGCATCTTCAATAAGGGTTCGGGTTTGGGCTCTGCTAGGCGGCGCTTTTACGCTTAACAAAACGGGATCAAGATGCTCAACCTGATCGGCAGTGGTAACCAGTAAATGATAGCCAATAACCGTTCTAACTAGCCTAAGCACTTGCCAACTTGAGTCGGGATGAAGGGTGAATGGGGCTTCAAGGGGATAGGTTTTTACCGCTAATTGCTCATAGGCGCCTTGGTAGCCGGGCTTGATAAAAAATATCAGTCCGGTGAATACCCAGCCCAGCATAGGCAATATCAAGATCAGACCGATTACTTTGTGCAGTTTCCTGCTGCTCATTTTTATCTACCTCTGAGCAAACGTCATAAAAACATTGCTACATAGCAACAAGCAAATAGACACCCAATGGCGCCCATATTTACTTGTAAAATATCAAGATTTCAAATAACTGCGGGCAGTGTAAATGAGCTAAACCGTTGACACTAGCACTTTTGGCAGAAAGAAGATGGGACTTCCCCTAAAAGGAGGAGGTATAAATGAGTGAAAAATATATGGCCAGCTCAGGCTGCATTTAACCATTGCTTGAGCGAGTCAATTTATATTTGTTATGCGTCAATACTATAAAACACCAAACTTTCGCGCTGACCGTTTTTGATAACTGTTTTATTGAATAATCCGCCATAGATCATTCCAGCTTTCTTCATCACACTGCCTGACGCTGGGTTTCTCGTCAAATGCAAGCCCGTCACACGTTGCAGCCCTAACTGTTCGAAGGCAAATTGAATCATCATTTTGGTCGCTTCGGTACAATAGCCTTTTCCCCAATATGGAACGCCAACCCAGTAAGCAACCTCAGCCTCGTTGTCAGGCCTTCTGCTCAAGCTAATACAACCAATTAACTTGCCACTGTCAGTTAACGTCATCGCAAAAGTGTAACCACGATCAGACTGCCAGCTTTGCTCATGGCTACTGATCCAAGCTTCAGCCATGCCATCCAAATATGGGTGAGGAATATTTAATGTAAACTCAGCAAGCTTGGCATAACCCGCTAACCGTTGCACTTGCTCCGCATCTGATAAACTAAATGGTCTTAAAATTAATCGCTCCGTGCTTAATTGATACATAATCGACATCCAATTCCTTTATCGTATAACGCGGCGTTAGGCCTTCAATTTTTCCCCTAAATGGAACAAATATAGTCTTCACCACCCTACTTGTACCGTAAATTGAACATGCGGTATTTATAAGGCTACTCACGCCTCAAACTCCGGCGCGGTGAAGTTAGCGGCTTTTGTGCGTGTTTTTGCACAAAAGATGACAGCTTTGCCACGTCCATTTGATTTGTTATATGCCTTTCGTGCACCTATACTTAATGCGCACTAAAAATACGCATAGGTAATTATCATGAGAAACTTATATAGTACGCAAGCACCCAAAAAGGCTGCAAACTTAAGCTTAAACAGCGAACTACTCGCTGAAGCTAAGCGACTAAACATAAACCTCTCTGCAACAATGGAAAAAGCTCTTGAAAAAGAAGTTAAACAACGCCGTAAAACTGAGTGGTTAGAACAAAATGCAGATGCTATTAGCGCTTGCAATGAACTAACAGAAGATCACGGCCTGTTTTCTGATTCTTACCGGGTATTCTAATGCCACAATTTTCACTATACCAAAATAACGATAAAAGCACTGCTACCGCTTACCCATACTTTGTTGATGTTCAAAGTGAAATGCTTGATACGCTGAATACCCGACTGGTAATTCCCTTAACACCGGTTGAAATGTTAGAGAAGAAAGCCCCTACCCACCTGTGTCCAGTGATCCACATTGATGAAGGCGACTTTGTAGTCCTAACTCATCAAATGGCGAGTATTCCAACTAAAACCCTGTGTGATCCTGTGAATGAGTTGAGCGCTTTTAGAAATGAGATTGTTGCTGCTATCGACTTTCTGATTACTGGCATATAACGCCGCGTTAAGTGGTGAGCAACGCATACCACCACACTTAAAGTATTGTGCCGTAAACACTTAAACCGAAGCAAACTGAAAATGCCGAGCGTTGGGAATCCGTCTTAAACGCTTTGTATGGATGCCAGATCGCTGAACCTAATTTAGTAGTGGTAACGACACGAGATTATCGTTATGGCCTGATCATCGACTGCGTAAACGAGCCTATTAGTATCATCAATACGACGAGACCAAAAACCAGATAAGTTCTCTTTCAATGGCTCAGGTTTACCGATGCCCTCAAATGGAGAACGCTTAACATCATTGATGAGTTTATTGATGCGCTTGAGTGTTTTTTTGTCTTGAGTTTGCCAATACAGGTAGTCATCCCATGCATCATCAGTCCACGACAGTAAACGCTGGCTACTACTCATCAATTAACTCTCGTGCGGTTGTTTTACCAGCACGGTACTGTGCTATAGAGCGGTTTAAGTGTTCAGCGTTTTGAGGAGAGCGTAGTAAGTGCACTGTCTCCATAAGGCTATTGTAGTAATCTAAGGACATAACCACAGCATCTTCAGAATCACGACGTGTAATAACTGTTGTATCAGCGTCATTAACTACACCGTCCAAAACAGCTTTAAGACCATTTCTTGCTTCAGTAAAAGATACGATTCTCATAAGAACCTCCACATGTACATTTAATGGAACAAGTATAGTCCTCACCACTCCACTTGTACAGTAAATTGAACATGCGATATTGATAAGGCAACTAACGTCGTGCTCTGCGGAAATTTAAGAGCGCTAGCGAATAAGTTTTCCGTAGTAGCATCTTGTTATATTGTCTTATGCCCATAATCATGTGATTCAAGAATTCCATTCCTGCAAAAATGACTTAGTTAAATGCTGCATGACCAATTTTATTCTTACAACATTACGTAGATCAGGGTGTGTTAACAACCATAAATTACTGGTTTTACTTTCTTTAATACCAAATAATCTGGTTATTTCTGGTCGAATCTGGTCATCAGGCAAAAGAGCCAAACCTTGGCCTGCTTCTACGAAATAAGACATTGCGGTTAGATCGTCACAGCGTGTTACAACTTGATCAGCAAAGTGCTTATCCAACCAGACGAATGCAGGCAGCTTGCGTATTGCACCAGCAGCACCAATTAAAGCGTGATTATTCAACTCTTCAGTATTCTTAGGTAAACCAAATTTATCCGCATATATTTTGCTGCCAAACACCCCCCAATTAAGGGTTTCAACCTGTTTCCCAATCAAGTGTTCAGGCGGTGAAGATGTTGCTCTCACCGCAATATCAGCTTGACGATTAGACATATTGAATTCTTGATTACTTACCAACAACTCGATATGTATCTCAGGATAAAGAAGATTAAATTCGGTGATATAGCGGGGTAAATAACGATAAGCAATATTATTAGGTGCAGTAATCTTCACGATACCTTTGGGTTGAAAATCTTTACCAACAATATGGCGGCTTATGCTATCAAAAGAATTCTCGATATCTTGTGCGAACTCAAGTAGCTCATGTCCCAAGGCCGTCAATTCGTAACGATTATTGATACGTTCAAAGAGCTGCCCACCGATTTCTGCCTCAAAAGCATTCAAGCGCCTGAAAATGGTCGTGTGATTAACATCTAGTTCTTTGGCAGCACCAGATAAAGAACCACGTCGAATAATCGACAGAAACACTTTCAATGAATTCCAATCCATAAACCCTCTCATTGCAATTATGCAATATTAGCTTTCACTTTTTACTAATATTCAGATAGTACCGCAATATCTATACTATTGCATCACTTACTAAAATCAGAGAGAACCATGATGAACCGCTTATTCAATCCAGAAACTAGCGCACTTATATTACGATTGACCCTCGGTACCGTGCTTCTAGCACACAGCCTTTACTTGAAAATGGTCGTGTTTACTTTGGCTGGCACTGCACAGTTTTTTGTCTCAATCGGGTTGCCAGCAACACTTGCCTATATTGTATTCCTGCTAGAAGCCATCGTTGGTGTAGGTCTACTACTGGGCTTTTACACTAGAATTTTTTCTGCACTCATCATCCCCGTTTTACTCGGTGCTACTTGGGTACACTCGGCAAGCGGATGGCTGTTTACTAACACAGGAGGCGGTTGGGAATACCCATTAGTGCTAAGTTTAATGGCTATCGTGCAGCTTGGCCTGGGCGATGGAAAATACGCACTGAGTCACTATTTGCTTGCAAGACAATCACTACGAAACTCATAGGAGCACCATGTTATGCAACCACAAAATTTTCATCTTGTAACCCATGTATTATGCCCATATGTGCAGCGTTCAATTATCACTTTACTGGAAAAGAGTATCACCTTTACCAGAACCGACATTGATCTTTCCAATAAGCCGGTTTGGTTTAAACAAAAATCACCTATGGGGAGGGTTCCGGTTCTATTGGTTGATGAAAACCGCAGTCTGTTTGAATCGGCTGTCATTTGCGAGTATTTAGATGAAGTAACACCTAGCTCTTTACACCCCACAAATAGCTTAGATAAAGCGTATCACCGAGCGTGGATCGAGTTTGGCTCTAACATTTTGCAAGATATCGCTAGCCTATACAACGCAAAGGACAACGTAAGTTTCTATAAAATTCACGATAAAATAAAAAGTAAATTTCGGATTATTGAAGAAGTTTCTGGAACACCCTTCTTTACAGGAGAAAGATTTCACTTAATAGATGCTGTATATGGCCCTATTTTTCGTTATTTTGACGTATTCGACAGTTGCATCAATTTGAATACTTTTGACAATTTACCTAAATGCCAAGTTTGGCGCAAAGCATTAAGGCAACGGAAATCTGTTCAGAAGGCGGTTGCAGAAAATTACCCCGCTCTTTTAGTAGAATTTTTAAAAAATAGAGATAGTTACATATCACAGCGTATTCTGACAGAAGGCATGTAGTTGCTTGAAAATAATCGTGGTAGAGCGACCCATTACTGGGCCGACCCCACACAGATCCGGACGTGCGGAATTACCGCATCCGGCTCTTCAGTTATATATTCACGCGTGTAAATCACCACGCTCCTAGTACCAATCTACGTGAATAAATCGCTTACTCACTCTTGGTCGCTCAATAGCGTAATACATTAGCATCTTCTTGAAATTACTCCAGTTATAACTTCGCCGACCACTTCGCCTATTCAACCATTTATATAAACTGTGCAGCACATAACTGTACAATCTATCAAGGCTGCGGCTATTGTCTGGCAGGCCAAAGTAATTTCGGTATCCCATCAGTTTGCGTTTCAATTGTGGCATCCAAGTATTTAGCTTGTTTGACCGCTTGGCTTTGATGTATTGGTAAAACTCACTCATGCTAGCGCGGTGCTTTTCAGCACCCGTTCGCCGTCTGAGCCGAGGCATACCCTTCGCATCTTTTGCCCAGTAAAAGGCAAAGCCAAGAAACACAAATTGCCGTTTTCGACTCGGGTGAAATCGACTAAATCGTAGCAGTGAGGTTTTCTCTTCTGCCACTTCTAGGTTAAATTTCTTCAGTCGTTTCGGCAGCACCTCGTAAAATCGCTCCGCATCGTTGGCGTATTGAAACGCGCACACAAAATCATCGGCGTACCGGATGAGCATCGCGCGGCCACGCATTCGCGGTTTTACTTTCTTTTCAAACCATAAGTCGAGTGCGTAATGCAGGTAGATGTTCGCCAGTACTGGGCTAATGATGCCCCCTTGCGGCGTACCGCTTTTCGGGTGTTCAAATGCCCCTTCAGGTGATTTTATGCGGGCTTTAAGCCATTGGCTGATTAAGCTCAGCATGGCGTTGTCATCAATGCGTTGTTTGAGCATCTTCATCAGCCAGTCATGGTCAAGGTGGTTGAAGAAGCCTTTGATATCGGCCTCCACAATGTAACCGTATCCTTTAAACTGAAGATTCAACGCTAAACTGTGCACCGCTTGATGGGCGCTTTTATTCGGTCGGTAGCCATAGCTATTGGGCAGAAAGTCCGCTTCCCAGATACTTTGCAATATCTGACTCACGCCTTGTTGCACCAATTTATCATCCACCGTGGGCAAGCCCAGCGGTCTCTGTTTGCCATTTGCTTTGGGAATAAAGACACGTTTGATGTCATTGGCTCGAAAGCGCTTATGCCTAAGGGCATCGCTCAGTCGAGTTATGTTGCCAACAAGTTGCTGCTGATAAGCGGGCATGGTGATGCCATCAATACCGGCGGCCGCTTGTTTATTGAGCTGACCCCAACTTTGATACAGGCAATCTTCCCTTAGTAATCCGTATAAGTTCTGAAACCTGTGTTTGGGGTGGCGCTGTGATTTAAATGTGATCGCGTTTAGTTCGGTTGTCATAGTGAGTCCAGCCCTACATTGTCCGGCCTATGTGTCTGCTAAACACGTGATATAACTGTTAACCCCTTCGCCATGTGATCGGCTTTCCCGTCTCGGACTACTACGAGCTGGTCTGACTGCCAAAGGGTCATCGTTGGCCTTGCTTTTGGCTTAGCTTCCCTACCGCGTCCTTGCGGAACGCCCTTGGCTCTCTCAAGTTCCTGATGCATCTCTTTAAACATGCCACGGCTTAATAACTCCGCTGACTCGCCACAACCTCACTCATTACGGTTGCTTTGCTTGGACTTCAGTGGCGTTACAAACCTCGTCAGTCAGACTGTATTTATCGGAGCGATCTCAGCACTTCAGGGACACGCATCCCCTGTGGCCTACTTAATTCTCTGTGTACGCTTCACCTATCTTGTTCGCTGAAAAAAAAATCAGCTCCGCCATAGACGCAACACTCGATACGGGTGGTGAGTTAAACCTTACCCGACAGGGACTTGCACCCTGCAAGATGCATCAAGCTTCGCTTGACGCACTAACGCCCGCATTTGCGGATGGTTTGGAGCGCAGCGGAAAACCAGTCCGGCAACATGCGCTTGTTAGCAGCTTTAGAGCATCTGGCATTGAACATTTTTAGCACCAAAACTAAATACACATTTAGACCTTTTGAATAAGTCGAATTGCTGCTGAAGATCTTTACCGTTCACACTGTTACTTAAGTAGGAGTCAATAATCTCATCAGGCTTATGTAGCTGCAACTCATCACTTGTCGAAGTGTCACCAAATTCATCGTCTTTACGCCAATGTATCATTCCGTCTTGGAGGATATTTCTCAACAGATTCCATTCGTAAAAATGAACACCTTTATGTTCGTAAAAGTTTAAAAACGGCAAATTGTGAAGCAAAATAAAATGACTATTCTCAGATTTTGCACCACCAAGCCCTCTGTTAAACAATTGGTTCCTTATGCTCTGGTGGTCAAAATTCTCTTTCAAGGTAAGCAGTTGCTTTAGATATCCTTTTTTGAATGACTCTTCATTAAATAACTTAAATTGCTCAGAGAGGTATGTTGGAAGTGCTGAAAACCTATACTTAACCTGAATAAAATAAAAAATATCATTTTTGCTATCATGCAAGACTATATCGACATCATATCCTTTTATTTCAGCCTTGTTCCCAGATTTAAACCCGTCAAATGGGGTGTATCCGAAGTAATCGAGTTCTTTTAGGTAATTAAGAACGTAATCAACCTCAAAAAAATCACCCAACTCTCCTTTAAAATCTCTACCCTTAAGCTGCTTCTGCTTAACGCCCAATAAAATACCTGCAAACTTTCGAAGTCCATATTTGAATCCCAAAGAGCCTCTCTTATAGATTGAGTCTGACACCTTGTATACGAACCCCTCTTTATTGTCTATTCGAGCATCAGATGCGGTACTTAACTGCTGATCAATAAAAAGCAAAGATTCGTTTGTTATATTGCTACTTTCAAGAAAAAACTGTCTCTCTTTCGAGCCTTTTCCAAGCAGTGAACAGCACTCTAACACCAGTGAAAAAAAGATAAGTTCCCTTAGAAAAAGGTATTTTTGATTAACTCTAATATCTCTTGTAACGTATTTAGAGTTTATAGAAAAAACCTTATCTAGAACGTAATCTATAGCTGTTTCAGCTATTTCTTTAGGGATCGCGCTATTTTTCCCAAGGAAGGCGGATATGTCGTGATATGCTTTCATATCTGATATTTTTGAATTTGATTCAAGAATTTCGGATATCCAATATCCCTTCACCCTGCCTTCAAATGTTTTGCTTGGCTTGAAAATAATCTCATTACTTTTGAAGCTAAGACTTAAGATATTGTTTCGTAACAAAAGGTAAGCTTCGCTTAAAAAAAATGAGATCCATAGTTTTTCATTTGAAGCAATGGAGTGAAAATAGTCTTCAGTCAAGTCGAGAGATTCAGCAATCCTATTGCAATGGTATTCGAGCTTTGTAATAAGGTTTACTCTTAAGTACACTGATGCCAGATCTTCATCAAAAACTTCAGAATCATAACTTTTATCAAGTAACAGTCCGATACGAAAAAAACTAGTAAATTCCTCTAAAATATTCTCGATGAAATTCTGATTTCGCAAATTAGTAGGGTTTGCCTTTAAATCCTCTATAGATCTTTTTGCTTCCTTTAAATAGGAGCAATATAGTTTTTCAAAAATTATTCTTTTGTCTCTTTCTGAAATAAACTTCCGTAAAGGTGGAAGCCTATATAGTATTTTCCCTAGCAGACTAGTTGACTTTTCTTCCGCATAAAGATACTCAATATTGCTAATAGGATTAGCAACGAATTCAAGCAGCTTTCTATCCTTAAGTTCATATAGCATTCTGTTTGTCCATAGTCGGGCTGCTAACGCCGCATTCTAGCGAATCCCCACAAAATATCTTTCGCTATCAAATATATAGAAACGCATCTCGTTGTGTGATCTAATTAATTTCGCCAAAAACAAACCAGATTACAACGGGATGCGTGAACTTAATATCATACACCAACAGCTACAAAATCAATGCCCTTTCATTCACAAAAAACGACTTCAATCCCTCATCGATTCTACCCAAGCATTGCTCAACGGTGATCGCCTCACCCTTACTCAACTTGGCCGCTCCATGACGGGTAAGACATCCGCTAAGCATGCCATTAAGCGTGTTGATAGGTTGCTTGGCAATGCACAGTTGTATCGCGAGCGCATCGCTATTTATCGTTGGCATGCGCAGCTAACTTGCAGCCTCAACCCCTTTCCATTTGTCCTTATCGACTGGGCTGAT